>JBGCFW010000230.1:0-3462 GCA_045107155.1 Ilumatobacter sp.
GGGCGGCTTCGTGTTCGTCAACTTCGACGACTGCGCGCCCGAACTCGTCGCACCATCGCTCGAGGAGTACCTCGGCGTCCTCCCCGAACACTTCCAGAACTGGGACCTCGGCGATCGGTACGTCGAAGTTCACATTCGCAAACGGCTGCCAGCGAACTGGAAGGCATCGACTGAAGCCTTCCTCGAGGCGTACCACATCCTCGAGACCCACAGTCAGTCGATCTACACCGCCGGCGATGCCAACGCTCAGTACGACGTATTCGGCGACAACGTGACGCGCTTCATCCACACGATCGCGACGACGAGCCCACACGTTCCCGAACACAAGCGGCCCGACGAGCAAACCATGTTGGAGATGCTCATGGCACGAAAGAACCCGGGCCACGAGGTTCCGTCGATTCCCGAAGGCGAACGGGCCCGAGATGTCTACGCGCGACACATCCAGACCGCCCTGGGTGAGCAGTACGACAACGACTTCTCGCACCTCTCGGTGAGTGAGACGATCGACTCGATCGAGTACTTCCTGTTCCCGAACGCGTTCTTCTTCCCCGGCCTGCAGATCCCGCTCTGCTACCGGTTCCGCCCGAGCGGCCCCGACCCCGACGCCTGCATCTACGAGGTGCTCTATCTGCGTCCGAAACCTCGGTCCGGCACGCCGCCGCTTCCGGCCGAGCCGGTCGACCTCGATGTCGACGACAGCTACACGACGGTGCCGGGCCTTCCGACCTCGCTCGGCCAGGTGCTCGACCAGGACACATCGAATCTCGCAGCGCAGACCCGCGGGTTCAAGTCGAGCAAGAAACGTGGCCAGACGTTGGGGAACTACCAAGAGGTTCGCGCCCGACACTTCCAGTCACTCGTCCGCCGCTACATCAACGAAGGATCCACCACATGAGCCGCGATGCAATCGCCGATCTCGTCCATCACTACGCCGACGCCGTCGTGCGCCGCGACCCCACACAGTGGGCGGAGACCTGGGCGGTCGACGCGGTGTGGGAGCTCGGCAAGGGCCGTCGAGTCGAGGGGCGCGAGGCGATCGTGGGGTTGTGGAACTCGGCGATGGACGGCTTCAAGGCCGTCGTGCAGAACGTCGTGAACGGCACTGCGGACCTCGACGAGCAGGCAGGCACCGGCACCGGCCGGTGGTACATCCACGAGCATTGGCATCGCGCGAGCGACGAACGCGGCATCTTGCTCGCCTACTACGACGATGTGTACACCCGTGTCGATGGCGACTGGCTCTTCGCGAGCCGCGAACTCGTCGTGCAATACAGCGGCGCTCCCGACCTGTCCGGCTCGTTCCAGAACGCGTGGGCGTGAGCCATGGCTGCGCTCACCACCGAATTCGCAACCGCTCGCCCCGACGACCTCGCCCTCGCTGACGACACGGGGACCCTCACCTGGTCCGAGCTCGACGCTCGGGTCAATCAACTGATCCACGCGTTCCGGCAGGCCGGCATCGACGCCGGCGACACCATCGCCATCGTCAGCGGCAACTGCAACGAATGGTTCGAGGCGTCATTCGCGTGCTCCAACAACGGCATTACGCACATCCCGGTCAACTGGCACCTCGTCGGCCCGGAGATCGCCTACATCCTGAACGACTCGGGAGCCAAGGCCGTCATCGTCGGCCACCAGTTCGTCGACGAGGTGACCCGAGCGCTCGACGACGAGCGCGTCGACGGGGTCGACCTCGCACTGGTCATCGGCGCTCCGAGCACCGATCGGTTCCAGAACTTCGACGAGTTCGTCGCCACGGGCTCACCGGACGAACCGGCGGATCAGAGCTTCGGCGGGCCGATGTTCTACACCTCGGGGACGACCGGCAACCCGAAGGGCGTGAAGAGCACGCTCTCGAGCATGCCGCCTGCCACAGATCCGTCGGTCTGGCAGCTCATCGGCGCCGGGTTCTCGGATCTGGTCGTTGGTGACGGCCGAACGGTGCTGTGCGGGCCCGTGTATCACTCGGCGCAGTGGGCATATTCGTTCCTCCCGATGATCATCGGGTCGGCCACGGTGATGCAGCACAAGTACGACAGCGCGGGTGTGCTCGACCTGATCGACCGCCACGCAGCCACCAACATTCATCTCGTCCCGACGCAGATGAAACGACTGCTGGACCTGCCCGACGAGACGAAGGCTGGCTTCGACGGGTCGACGCTGCAGCTGGTGCTGCACGGCGCAGCACCGTGCCCGCCGGTGGTGAAGCAGGGGATGATCGACTGGTGGGGTCCGAAGATCACCGAGTACTACGGCTCGACGGAAGGGTCGGTCATCACGATGATCGATTCCGAACAGTGGATGGCCAAAGGTGGCAGCGTCGGACCGCCGCTGGACAACATGGAGATCATCGTCGTCGGTGCCGACGGCACACAACTGGGGCCGAATGAGCCGGGCACGCTCTACTTCCGCAACGCGATGGGAATGGACTTCGAATATCAAAACGCCCCGGAGAAGACCCACGATGCCCACCTCGAACCGGGCGTGTTCACGACGGGCGACGTCGGCTACGTCGATGACGACGGCTACCTGTGGCTGAGCGATCGCAAGATCGACATGATCATCTCAGGTGGCGTCAACATCTACCCGGCCGAGATCGAAGGGGTGCTCGGGGGCCACGATCTCGTCGCCGACGTCACCGTCATCGGGGTGCCGAACGACGAGTTCGGTGAAGAGGTGAAGGCCGTCGTCGTGCCCCAAGACGGCGTGCACCCCGACGATGCGCTCGTGGCCACGTTGGGATCGTTCTGCCGGGAGCAACTCGCCGGCTTCAAGGTGCCGCGCTCGTTCGACTTCGTCGACGCGCTGCCCCGCACCGGCACGGGAAAGGTGCAGAAGGCCAAGGTACGCGCGCCGTACTGGGTCGGCCACGAACGCCAGATCTGAACGTCGACACGTCGGCCCGGCAACGGTTCAGCCGGCGGCCGCCCACCGGATCGCGTTCGAGACGATGCGTCGGTAGTTCGCATCGGCATAGGTCTGCGGGCCGTCGCCGAACTGGATGTATGCGATTGGCGATGCACCGACCCGCTTCGTCCATGCAACGAGGTCGCTTCCCCGCGAGTGGGACCACCCGGTGCGGTCGTTTCGCGCACCGCGAACGGCCCGATCCGCCGAGTAGAAGTTCGTGTCGGTGAAGTCGTAGGTGCTGCGCATCAATGGCTGCACGTCACCTTCGATCACGGGGAACAAGTACACCTCGTCGGTGATCTCGAACGATGGGTCGAGCTCTGAGCAGATCGGGTGCCCCGCGTCGAGCACCTCGACGGTGTGGGTCACGTCATGGCGATACCACGAGTCGGGATGGTCGACTCCATCGAGCGTCGCAGGTTGGTAGTGAAAGCGACCACCGATGACGTGGGCGTATCGCTCCCAGGTCGGCCACCCCGCGATGGCGTGGTGCATGAACACCATGCCCTTTCCCGCAGCGAGCAGCGACTCGAAGGCATCGGGGTACCCGGC
>JBGCFW010000231.1:0-6414 GCA_045107155.1 Ilumatobacter sp.
ACAACGGCGTGTTGCAGGGCGACAACGGCTACATCTGGCGCACCGGCGGCGTGATGCTCGCGTTCAGTTTCGTGCAGATCGTGTTCGCCGTCGGTGCCGTGCGCTTCGGTGCGCGGGCAGCAATGAGCTTCGGGCGCGATCTTCGACGCGACATCTTCCAGCAGGTCAACAGTTACTCGGCACGCGAGGTCGGGCGCTTCGGAGCGCCCTCACTCATCACCCGGATCACCAACGACGTCCAGCAGGTGCAGATGCTGGTGGTGCTGGCGTGCACCATGATGATCGCCGCACCCATCACGATGGTGTTCGGCATCATCTTCGCGATCCGCGAAGACGTCGGCCTCTCGGTGATCATGGTCGTCGCGATCCCGATCCTCATCGTCGTGCTGGCCGTGATCATCACGCGGATGGTGCCGACGTTCCAGGCGATGCAACTCAAGGTCGACCGGGTGAATCAAGTGCTCCGCGACCAGATCACGGGCATCCGGGTCGTGCGAGCATTCGTGCGGGAACCGCAGGAGGTCGAGCGCTTCGCCGGAGCGAACGACGAATTGACCGCCACCTCTCTGCGGGCCGGTCGTTTGATGGCGCTCATGTTCCCGGTGGTGACGCTGTTCATCAGCATGTCGAACGTCGCAGTGCTCTGGCTCGGCGCCGCCCGGATCGACTCGGGCGACATGGAACTCGGCTCGGTGGTGGCGTACCTCAGCTACCTCGTCCAGGTGCTCGTCGCCGTCGTGATGCTGACGTTCCTCGTTTCGATGATCCCGCGAGCCGCAGTCGCCGGCGAACGCATCGTCGAGGTGCTCGACACCGACTCCTCCGTCACCCCACCGGTGTCGCCGGTGACCGAAGTCAGCGCGCATGGCACCGTCGACTTCGACGGCGTCGGGTTCACCTACCCCGGAGCCACAAGTGCCGTGCTGTCCAAGATCTCGTTCACCGTGCGACCTGGGCGAACCACTGCGATCATCGGAAGCACCGGTTCGGGCAAGTCGACGCTGGTCGACCTCGTTCCACGGCTGATGGACGCCACCGAGGGTTCGGTCGCCGTGAACGGTGTGGACGTTCGCGAACTCGACCCCGACCTGCTGTGGGGCTCGATCGGCTACGTCCCGCAGAAGCCGTACCTCTTCTCCGGCACCATCGCCTCCAACCTCCGCTTCGGTCGACCCGACGCCACCGAGGCGGAATTGTGGGAGGCGCTCGAAGTCGCCCAGGCAGCCGGATTCGTCCAGTCCATGCCCGAAGGCATCAACAGCTCGATCAACCAGGGCGGCACCAACGTGTCGGGCGGTCAGCGACAGCGGCTGTCGATCGCTCGAGCGCTCGTGATGCGCCCCGACATCTACATCTTCGACGACTCGTTCTCGGCGCTCGACCTCGCGACCGACGCACGACTCCGTCTCGAACTCCAGCCGCACATCCGTGACGCAGGCGTGTTGATCGTCGCCCAGCGTGTGTCGACCATCGCTGATGCCGACGACATCATCGTCCTCGACAACGGCCGAGTGGTCGGGCGAGGTCGCCACCAGGTGCTCATCGACACCTGTCGCACCTACGCCGAAATCGTCGATTCGCAGTACGAGCGAGAGGGCGTCTGATGAGCGACGATGCCGCCACGAACGGCACCGGCAACGAGACGCCGGACGACGAACAGGAGATCCTGACGACGACCGGCGCCGAGGCTCGCAAAGCGAGCTTTGGCCCCGGCGGCGCCGTCGGCATGCCTGCAGAGAAGAGCTCGAACTTCGGTGTCACGGTCAAACGGCTGGGCGAGATCTTCGCGAACGAACGCATCCGCCTGTGGGTGATCGTCGTGTTCACCGTGGGCGCCGTCGCGATCACCGTGCTCGGTCCACGCCTGCTCGGCAATGCCACCGACATCATCGTCGACGGACTCGGCACCGACGACGGCATCGACTTCGACGAGCTGCGTGATCTGCTGCTGTACCTCGTCGCGCTGTACCTCGTGTCGTTCGTGCTCGCGTACGGGCAGGCCTACATGCTCGCCGGAGTGGTTCAACGATCGATGTACCGACTCCGCGAGTCGGTCGAGAACAAGTTGAACCGACTCCCGCTCGCATACATCGACCGCCAGTCGCGCGGCGACCTGCTGAGCCGAGTCACCAACGACATCGACAACCTGGCGCAGAGCCTGCAACAGACCATGAGCCAGATCCTCACGTCGTTGCTCACGCTGATCGGCGTGGCTGCGATGATGATCCTGATCTCGCCGCTGCTCGCACTGGTCGCGCTCACCACGGTCCCGGCGTCGGTCCTGCTCATCAAGGTGATCGGTGGACGCGCCGGACCGCGCTTCGTCGAGCAGTGGTGCCTCACCGGCGCGGTTAACGGGCAGGCCGAAGAGGTGTTCACCGGGCACGCAATCGTCAAGAGCTTCGGGCGCCATCGCGAGGTGGAGCAACGCTTCCGTGAAGACAACGACAGGTTGTACGACGCGAGCTTCGCCGCCCAGTTCATGTCCAGCCTGATCCAGCCGGCGATGACGTTCGTGGGCAACATCCAGTACGTGCTGATCGCCGTGGTCGGCGGTCTCCGGATCTCGTCGGGTGCGATCAGTATCGGCGACATGCAGGCGATGATCCAGTACGCCCGCTCCTTCTCCGAACCGCTCACCCGGCTGGCCTCGATGGCCACCACGTTCCAGTCGGGAATCGCCTCCCTCGAACGCGTGCTCGAGCTGCTCGACGCCGACGAGCAGAGCCCCGAACAGGCTCCGACGGTCGATGCCCCGCCGATCGTGGGCGAGGTCGTGTTCGCCGACGTCGACTTCTCCTACGTGCCGGATCAGCCGCTGATCGAGGGCCTCAATCTCACCGTCGAACCGGGCCAGACGATCGCCATCGTCGGACCGACCGGTGCGGGCAAGACCACGCTGGTGAACCTGATCATGCGGTTCTACGACCTGCAGTCCGGTGAGATCCGGCTCGACGGTCGAGACATCGCCTCCTACCCCCGCTCCGAGCTCCGTTCGAAGGTCGGCATGGTGCTGCAGGACACCTGGCTCCTCGGTGGCACAATCCGAGAGAACCTCGCCTACGGCAACCCCGACGCAACCGAGGACGAGATCCTGGAGGCGGCCCGCATCACCTACGTCGATCGATTCGTCACCTCGCTGCCAGACGGCTACGACACCGTCATCAACGACGAGGGCGACAACATCAGTATCGGCGAGAAGCAGTTGCTCACGATCGCTCGTGCGTTTCTCGCGAACCCGTCGATTCTGATCCTCGACGAGGCGACCAGCTCGGTCGACACCCGGACCGAGGTCCTCATCCAGGAAGCGATGAACGCACTCCGCCAGGACCGTACGAGCTTCGTGATCGCACACCGCCTGTCCACCATCCGCGGCGCCGACGTGATCCTCGTGATGGAAGACGGCCACATCGTCGAACAGGGCACGCACACCGAGCTCCTCGCTGCCAAGGGCGCCTATGCGCGACTCCACGGCGCACAGTTCGCCGGCCAGACCACCTGACGACCCGCGCTCCGGATCGCACGCCGAGCCGACCACGAGTGGTGGCAGCGAATACCGTCGATCTCGAATCTGACGACGAGGAGCGACGACATGAAGATCGAGCAGAACGTGACGGCTGCGGTGGTGACGGGCGGTGCTTCCGGACTCGGTCGGGCGAGCGCTCGAGCCCTCGCGGCGACCGGTACTCGCGTCACGGTGTTCGACATCAACGAAGCGGGTGGCCGGGCCGTCGCCGACGAGATCGGTGGGCTCTTCTGCAAGGTGAACATCCTCGACGAAGAGAGCGTGGTCGACGGCTTCATGGAGGCCCGCGACGCGTTCGGACAAGAACGCATCCTGGTCCACTGCGCGGCTGCGGCGAAGGGCGGCAAGACGGTGGGCAAAGACCGCGAGAACGGCGGCTGGAAGCGACTGTCGACCGAGGACTTCGCGTTCGCCGCGCAGGGGATCCTCGTCGCGAGCTATCGGGTGGCCTCGTTGTCAGCGCTCGGCATGATCGAGAACCTCGACCCGCTCGACGACAACGAGCGCGGAGTGATCACGCTCACCGCGTCGGTAGCGGCGCAAGATGCCCAGGTCGGGCAGGTCGCATACGGATCGTGCAAAGCCGGGGTGAACGGCCTCGTCCTCCCGATGGCCCGAGACCTCATGAACGAAGGCGTGCGGGTCAACTCGATCATGCCGGGGATCTTCGCGACGCCGCCGATGCTCGGTGTGCCCGAGAAGGTGCTCGACAACTTGAGTGCATCGGTGCCGTTTCCCAAACGTCTCGGTGACCCGGACGAGTTCGGCTCGCTCGTTCTCGAGCTCGTGCGCAACACGTACTTCAACGGGCAGAACATCCGCCTCGACGGCGCCATCCGGATGCCGCCACGCTGAACGCTGGTCGACGCCTGCGGTGTCGATCAGGAGGCGCGCTCGATCAGCGTGGCGTTGGCCAGCCCGCCGCCCTCGCACACCGTCTCGAGACCCCAGCGAGCGTTGCGGCGTTGCAGCTCGTGGACGAGCGTCGTCATCAACCGGGTCCCGGTACAGCCGAGCGCGTGCCCGAGCGAGATCGCTCCGCCGTTGACGTTGGTTCGGCTCAGGTCTGCGCCGGTCTCGGCAGCCCAGGCGAGCACCACCGATGCGAAGGCCTCGTTCACTTCGAACAGATCGATGTCGTCGATGCCGATACCCGCTCGCACCAGCACCTTCTTCGTCGCGGGGATCGGGCCGGTCAGCATGAGCGTCGGATCGCTGCCGACCGCCGTCATCCCTCGGATCACACCGAGTGACGCAAGCCCGTGACGGTCGACGGCTTCTGCGGACGCGAGCACGACGCCGGACGCGCCGTCGGCGATCTGACTTGCCACGCCGATCGAGATGCTGCTCCCCTCGACGAGCGGGCGCAGGCCGGCGATCACCTCCGGAGTGGTGTCGGGCCGGATCGTCTCGTCGTGCCTGAACTCACCCACCGGGAGGATCTCCCGATCGAAGTCACCACGGGCGCAGGCGCGCGCCGCGCGGTGGTGGCTCTCTGCGGCGAACTCCGCCATGGCCCCACCCGTGAGGTTCCACTGCCGTGCGATCAGGTCGGCGGCGCCGAACTGGTGGACCTCGCCGGAACCAAAGCGTTCGACCCAGCCGTCGGCGTCGAAGGGAAAGCCGACCCCGAGGTCCGGTCCCGCCTCCCAGGCCGTTCCGAGCGGCACGCGACTCATCGACTCGACGCCGGCCGCGACGGCGATGTCGTAGCTCCCGGCGAGGATTCCCTGGGCCGCGAAGTGCACACCCTGCTGCGACGATCCGCACTGGCGGTCGATCGTCACGGCGGGAACGTGGTCGGGAAGCCCAGCGGCGAGCCAGGCGTTGCGGGCGATGTTGGCGCCCTGCGCTCCGACCTGATCGATGCATCCGAAGATGACGTCATCGACAGCGGCGGGGTCGACGCCCGAGCGCTCGATGAGGCCGGTGAGCAGATGCGCGGCGAGGTCGACCGGGTGGATCTCACTGAGGCTGCCGCCGACCTTGCCCATCGGCGTGCGCAGCGCCTCGACGATGTGGACCTCGGTCACCCTCGACGCCTCACGTTGTCGACCACGATCTCGATGCGATGCATCCATCGATGGTAGGACGGGGCACCGAACCCGAACCGAAGCGAACCACTCCTTCGGCACCGAGCCGACGTCGTTCAGTCCACGGGGTCGGCGAGCGTGAAGAGATTCATCGGTTCGCCGTCGAGCGCGACCACGTCCTGGGCCTCGACGAACAGCTCGGAATCGGGAAGCGCAGCGACGGTGCTCGCGTCGACGAGCACCCGGTTGGCAGCCGACATCGCAGAGAGTGCGGCCGCCTGGCGGACCGGAAGACCCCATGCCCCAAACGTCAAGCTGCCTCCGTCGAGCACACCCGTCGACACAGCACCGGTCGCGATGCCGACGCGTAGATGCATCTCGACGTCCTCGCGAAGCTTGAGATCGGCGAACAGGCGCAGCTGTTCGGTGATGAAGGCGAGGGCTTCGGCAGCGCCGTCTTGGTCTGACCCCATGCCGGCGACGTACATGTAGTTGTCGGCCGAGGCGCGAACGCGCTCGATGCCACCCGCGCTCAGCGCTCCGCCCTGGAAGGCCGCCACCTGATCGAGGAGGTCGGCGACGCGGTCTTCGTCATCACGCAGCTCGGGAACATCGCTGTCGACCGCGACGGCGATGACGGTCGCCACATCGGCGAGCGATCCGCCATCGGAGACCACGCCTGCCTCATCGACCAGCCGTGGTGGGAGCACCGACAACAACAACGCGCGACGTTCCTCGAACTCGGCGGCCAATGTCGCCTCGCGCTCGCCCAGATCTTCCGCCATGTTGCCGAGGCGTCGCGCCAGGTCGCCGAACTCGTCGCGGCCGAGATCGGGGATGTCCGGCTGGCGATCA
>JBGCFW010000232.1:0-3155 GCA_045107155.1 Ilumatobacter sp.
GTGGTCGCCGTATCATTAAAAAAAAAAACGAACTGCTGTGTTGGCTTGGTGAGTCGTTCGACGGTGTCGAAGACGCCGCTGGTCATGGCGATGGGTCCGAGCGGACCGTCACTCGGTCACACCGAAGCTGATCTGGCCGAGTGGGCCGACGGCGTAGGACCGTGGTCTCTTCGGCGGTCACGAGATCTTGGGCGACTTCTCGGTGCTGGGCTTCGGTCAGCTGCATGGGGTCACTCTCTCACAGCTGCTTCGCGCAGAGCAAGCAGTTGCTTGTTCTCGCGCGCGACTCCTGAAGGAGATGGCTGCGACCGAGACCGCGGCCGCCAACCGGTCGGGTATCTCGCAGCCGAGCAGGCTCGGGAAGATGCCGCGGCCCAACATCCCGGTCGCGGAGATCTGAGCTGCGTCCACGCGGTACTCCTCGGCCGCAAGGTCGACGAGGTCCTCGACGAGCGCGATGTCGTCCTCGGCCGTCCGACCGGCTCGACGCCCCTCTCCCCGGGCTGCGAGACTGAGTACCGCGCCGGTCGCTGCCGGGGCGACCGACCGAGGCGGAGAGGCCGATGATCGCACCGTGAGCATGCTGAATTGGAGAATCGGTGACGTCACGGTCACCCGCATCGAGGAGTCGCTGCTGCCCGTCGATGCGACGGCGCTGATGCCCGACTACACCCCGGCGCACCTCGAACCACACCGCGATTGGGCTGCGCGCTTCTTCCGTGACGACGAGCGGTTGTTGCTCTCGGTCCACGCTTTCGTCGTGTGCAGCGGACCGACCACCATCGTGGTCGACACCTGCGTCGGGACGACCATCGAGCGCCAGATCCCCGGCGACGATTCGTTCCCGGACCGGCTCGACGCGGCCATCGACGGCGGCCTGGCTTCGGTCGACGTCGTGCTGTGCACCCACCTGCACTTCGACCACGTCGGGTGGAACACCCGCCTGGTCGACGACGAGCTGGTGGCGACCTTCCCCAATGCGCGTTACTTGTTCGCCCAGGCGGAGCTCGATCACCTGGAGCTCGACGACCACATGGGCGTGCGAGATCCATCGGTCCAGCCGCTGCTCGATGCCGGACTCGTCGACCCTGTCGAGACCGACCACCGCATCACCGACGAGGTTTGCCTGGTCCCCACCCCTGGTCACACCCCCGGCCACGTGTCGGTCATCATCGAGTCTGCGGGCGAACGGGCGCTCATCACCGGTGACGCGGTGCACAACCCGCTGCAGTTCGCCATTCCCGACCTCGCCGCCACCCACTTCGACCACGACAGCACCCAGTCGTCGCAGACGCGCCGAGAACTGGTCGACGCGCATGCCGATCAGCCCACGCTGGTGCTCGGCACCCATTTCGCGCCACCGACCGCCGGCCATATCCGACGCGACGATCAGCGCGTCTGGTTCGACTCCTGACGGTCAACCGACGTTCCAGCCGAGGTCGACTGAGTCGGTGGCGAGCATCTCGTCGGCTCCGAGGATGTTGCAGCCGACGGCGCGGAAGCTCCGGTACAGCTCGCTCATCACCGAGGGGCTGATCGAGCCGTCCTGGGATCGCTCCTGGAAGCGCGCTGCTGCGGCTGCGTCGCTACAATGACAAGCCTGAAGTCGAGTGCGAGATCGGGAACTCGCGGACGAAGAAACTCGGCTGCCCTCGGATCGACTGGAGCGACATGAGCGACATGAGCGAGGCGACCACTCGCCGGACCAGCAAGGTTCCGGAAATACGAGATCAGATCAGAGAATCCATATTGTCGGGAGACCTGGCGCCCGACGCTCCGTTGTCGAGCGTGCAACTCGCCAAGCGATTCGACGTCAGCCGCACGCCGCTTCGCGAAGCGCTCCGCCTCCTACAAGAGGAGGGATTGGTCACCATGGCGGACAATCATCGAGCCCGCGTCGCTCCGACTTCGCCCGATGATCTCGACGCCGTGTACGCCCAACGAATCGTGCTGTCGGCCCTGTGCACCTCGCTGTCGCTCATCGACGTGAAGCCCTGTGAAGTCGAAACGATGCGGACGGCCTTCGACCAGATGCGCAGCGCCCACGAGTCCGGCTCCATCGACTCCTGGCGGGACGGGAACGCTACGTTCCACCGGGCCCAGATGGCCAATGCGCCTGCCGGTCTCATGGCCGAGGTGACCCGCCTGCAGCAGAGGTGTGCGTACTTCTACACGCTCTGGGCTGCCAACCACCCCAACGAACGACACCTCACGATCGAAGACCACCATCGGATCTTGGATTCGTGTGTAGCGGGCGACACCGATGGCGCTGCCGAGGGCATGGCGCTCCACCTCCATCGCATCGGTACGACGCTGTACCGCGACGTCTCGAGCGAGACGACGCCGGTCGCCATGGATGAAGCGCTGGCCCAGGTCGCCGGCGACGCGGTTGTTGGACGCGGCTAGGCGAACGTGAAGCCCCGGTAGCCGTTGGCGGCGCAGGCGGCGAGCGCACTCAGATAGGAGGCGCTGTTGGGCATGTTGAGCAACTGCTTGCGCTTGCCCGGCACGTTTGCTCCCATGTACCAACTGTCGGCCTTGCCGAACAGGGTTTTGTCGGCCCACATTGCCAACTCGTCTGACCACTTCGCGGCCTGCTCGGGATCGGTGTCGAGACGGGTGTAGTTGTTCGCTCGAACGTGGGCAAGCAGGTCGACGACCCAGTCGCCCTGAAGTTCCGCACACACCGGGCCGTTGCAGAACGCCCCTGCGCTCTGCGGGCCGTACAACATCAGCATGTTCGGGAAGCCCGGCGATGCGACGCCGATATGGGTGTTCACCCCGTCAGCCCAGGCCTCGCCGATCGTCTGGCCACCGAGTCCTCTGAAGTCGAGTCGGGTGAAGCCGCCAGTGTTCGCATCGAAACCGGTGGCGAGCACCAAGACATCGAGCTCGACGTGTCCAGCCTCGGTCCGGACCCCCGTTTCGGTGATTTCGATCAGCGGGTGGGTCAACAGGTCGACGAGCAACACGTTGTCCTGGTCGAAGATGTCGTAGAAATTCTGTTCCAACGAAGGCCGCTTGGTTCCGAACGGATACGGCGGGTCGGTGGGCGCCAACGCTTCGTGGAGCGAGGCGTCTTTGATGCGGGCGCGGGTCTTGTCCCGCCAGAAGTCATACGACAGCCGGTTGGAGTCGATGTCGGAGAGGATGTC
>JBGCFW010000233.1:0-27046 GCA_045107155.1 Ilumatobacter sp.
ACCCCCACCATGACAGTTCGCGTCGGCATCAACGGCTTCGGCCGCATCGGTCGCAACTTCTTCCGGGCTGCGAAGGCCCAGGGCGCCGACATCGACTTCGTCGCGGTCAACGACCTCGGCTCGCTCGACCAGATGGCGCACCTGCTCAAGTACGACTCCGTGCTCGGCAAGTTCCCCGAAGACGTGAAGGTCGTCAAGGACGGCCTGAAGGTCGGCACCGACACGCTCAAGGTGCTGAGCGAGCGCAACCCGGGCGACCTGCCATGGGGCGATCTCGGCGTCGACGTCGTGATCGAGTCGACCGGGTTCTTCAACTCCCGCGATGCAGCCAGCGCGCACCTCGACGCCGGCGCTCCGCTGGTGATCGTGTCGGCGCCGTGCACCGAAGCCGACGCGACGTTCGTCTACGGCGTGAACCACAAGGACTTCCGCATCACGAAACACAAGGTGATCTCGAACGCGAGCTGCACCACCAACTGCATCGTCCCCATGGTGAAGGTGCTCGACGACGCGTTCGGCGTCGTCGAAGGCCTCATGACCACCGTGCATGCGTACACCGGCGACCAGTCACTCGTTGACGGCCCGCACAAGGACCTGCGTCGCGCTCGCGCCGCCGCGATCAACATCGTGCCCACCAGCACGGGTGCGGCGCGTGCGACGGCGCTCGTGATGGAGTCGATGAAGGGCAAGCTCGACGGAGCGGCGCTGCGAGTGCCGATTCCGACCGGTTCGCTCACGGACTTCACGGCCAACCTGAAGAAGAAGGCCTCGGTCGAGGAGATCAACGCGGCCTTCCAGAAGGCAGCCAAGAGCGGGGCCCTCAAGGGCGTCCTCACCTACACCGACGACCCGATCGTGTCGAGCGACATCGTCACCGACCCCGCCAGCTGCACCTTCGACGCAGGGATGACCCTGGTCCAGGGCAAGATGGTCAAGATCGGTGGCTGCTACGACAACGAGTGGGGCTACTCGAACCGCCTCGTCGACATGGCGATGTTCACCGGCGCCAAGGTCAAGCGCTGAGCGGCGACGAGCCGACACGCTGAGCTGATTGCGACACATGGCTGAGATCCCGACCCTGGAGGATCTGGAGTCGTCGTTGGGAGACCTGTCGGGCAAGCGCATCTTCGTGCGCACCGACTTCAACGTCCCCCTCGACGATGACGGCTCGATCACCGACGACTTCCGCATCCGAGCGGCACTCCCGACCATCGAGTGGTTGACCGAGCGCGGCGCGAACGTCGTCACGGCCAGCCACCTCGGTCGGCCGAAGGGCGAACCGAATCCGAAGTACTCGATGGACCCGGTGCGAGCGCGCCTCGCCGAGCTCGCGCCCGGCGTGGAGTTGCGGGAGAACCTGCGCTTCGACCCCGGTGAGACCGGCAACGCCGATGCGTTCGTCGCCGAGCTCGTCGACGGAATCGACGGATACGTGAACGACGCGTTCGGTGCGTCGCATCGCGCGCACGCATCGATCGTCGGGCCGCCCAAGCATGTCCCGTCAGCGATGGGCCGCCTGCTCGAGAAGGAGGTCGAGGTCCTGCTCGGGCTTCGCAACAAGCCGAGGCGCCCGTTCGTGGCGGTGCTCGGCGGCGCGAAGGTGTCCGACAAGCTCGGTGTCATCGACGCCCTGCTCGACGTCGTCGACGAACTCGTCATCGGCGGAGCGATGTGCTTCACGTTCTTCCTTGCACAGGGAAAGTCCGTTGGTGCGTCGCTGCACGAACCCGATCAGGTCGACGTGTGCACGAATCTCCTCGCGAAGGCTGCCGAGCTCGGCAAGACGATCCATCTCCCGTCGGACATCACGGGCACCGATGCGCAGGGCACGTTCGCTCAGTTCGGGTCGCAACTGGGTGAAGGCGCTGTCGGCTACGACATCGGTCCGGGCTCGGCTGCAGCATTCACCGATGTGATCATGGATGCTCGAATGGTGTTCTGGAACGGCCCGATGGGCATGTTCGAAGACGAGCGGTTCGAGTCGGGCACGCGCACCGTGGCCCAGGCCATGGCTGATACCAAGGCCTTCACTGTCGTGGGAGGCGGTGACTCCGCAGCAGCACTCGCACAGTTCCGCCTCGACGACGACGTCGACCACGTGTCGACCGGTGGTGGTGCCAGCCTCGAACTCCTCGAGAACGGCGACCTTCCCGGGCTCGCCGCCCTCCGCAACTGATCCACGCCGGATCGACAGCCCCGCTCGACAACGAACCAAGGACTCCTCATGACTCGCACGCCGCTGATCTCGGGCAACTGGAAGATGAACCTCAATCACTTCGAGGCCATCCAGATCGTCCAGAAGTTGCACTACCTCGTCCCCAAGGACACGTTCGAAGACGTCGAGGTGTCGGTGCACCCGCCCTTCACCGACATCCGGTCCGTGCAGACGCTGATCGAGAGCGAGGATCTCCAGTTCTCGCTCGGCGCCCAGCACTGTCACTTCGAGGACTCCGGAGCGTTCACGGGCGAGATCTCACCCGCGTTCTTGTCGAAGCTCAACACGAAGTACGTGATCTGCGGACACAGCGAGCGTCGAGAAGTGTTCGGTGAGACCGATGCTGATGTCAACGCGAAGGTGCTGGCGATCTTGAAGCACGGGATGACGCCGATCATGTGTTGCGGCGAGACACTCGACGAGCGCGAGGCGGGTCAGACCGAGTCGAAGGTGTTGGGGCAGATCGAGGCCGGTCTCGCCGGCGTGTCGAACGAGCAGATCGCCTCGCTCGTGATCGCGTACGAGCCGATCTGGGCGATCGGCACGGGCAAGACCGCGACTGCTGAAGACGCGCAGACCGTGTGCGCAGCGGTGCGTCGCAAGGTTCGGGACATGACCGACGACGCGACCGCCGATGCCGTACGCATCCAGTACGGCGGGTCGGTGAAGGGCGCGAACGCGCCAGAGCTCATGGGGCAGGCCGATATCGACGGAGCGCTCGTCGGTGGTGCGAGTCTCGACCCGGACGAGTTCGCCCGGGTCATCCAGTTCAACGGCTGACGCCTGAGCTGTCCGCTCACCGATCCCGGGTCATCACCCCGGGCGTTCAAAACGGTGCGCAACGTGGGCGTTGATGTGCTGCGGGCGAAGGTGACTTCACACGATGGAAACGAGCGAGTTCTCGCCCGCAGCAGCTTTCACTGATATGTTCGTGGCGTTCTGGATCACCGGGGAGGGCTCCAGAACCCCGGGGGCCACCTCAAAAGGCGCTCCGGGCCGCGGTCGAACGTCGGCGCAAGCCGAGCGGTTCCTGCACCCACAGACACCTCCCGTCTGTAGTCCAACACAGGAGGACAACACGTGAACACCACACGACGGAGCCACAAGCTCCTGGCAGCCGCCACGGCGTCTGCGCTCGTGCTCGCCGCATGCGGCAGCGACGACGACGCAGCCGACGAGGAGTCCGAGACCACCGAGGCGGAAGCCGATGCTTCCGACGACGGTGACGACGACGAGGCCATGGAAGAAGATGACGCCATGGAAGAGGAGGCTGAAGAGCCTGCCGAGGAAGAGGAGGCTGAAGAGCCTGCCGAAGAAGAGCCCGCTGCTGAAGGCAGCGACGGCGGCACGCTGATCTGGGCGCACGAGCAGGAGCCGCCGGACCTCCACCTGGACGACCCGGCCAACAACCTGTCGATCGCCTCGTACCTGCGCACCCCGCTCATCGAGGGCCTGTACGGCGTCTCTGGTGCCACCGAGTACTACCCCGAGCTCCTCGCCGCCGAGGCCGAGCTCACTGTTGCTGACGACGGCTCCGCCACCGCGGTCTACACCCTGCGTGACGGCCTCATGTGGAGCGACGGAACGCCGCTCACGACCGCTGACGTGGAGTTCACCCTCAACGCGATCCTCGCCACCGATGGCGAAGACGAAGAGGGCAACCCCGCCTACGTGTACCTGATCGGTGACCTCACCGGCCTCGACACCATCACCGACATCTCGGTGAACAGCGAGACCGAGATCGCCATCACGTGGTCGGAGTTCTTCGCTGGTTGGAAGGGCGTCGGAACCGCCATCTACCCGGCCCACCAGTTCGACGCCGACCCGGCGACCGCTGCTGCAGAGCTCAACGACGCACTGCGCGAGTGGACCGCTCCGAGCGGCGACGTCATCGCCTCGTCCGGCCCCATGATCTTCGATTCGTGGGAAAAGGGCGTCCAGATGAACATGGTGCGCAACGACAACTACCACGGCTCGACGAGCCCCGACGCCAAGAACGACGGCGTCGCATTCGTCGACGGCGTGCAGGTCAACTTCGTGACCGACACCGATGCGCAGATCAACGCGCTCGAGGCCGGCGAAGCACAGATCATCTTCACCCAGCCGCAGCTCGCCTTCGAAGACCTCGCCTCGAGCGATGACTTCACCGTGGCGTCCTCGGCCGGTCCGGTGTTCGAACACTGGGGCCTGAACGTGAACAACGTCCACCTGTCCAAGCCGGCCGTGCGCGAAGCGCTCGCGTTCGCCATGGACAAGACCGAGGTCATGGCTGGCCTGTACACGCCGCTGTTCGGTGACTCCCTGCCTGCCGAGGGTCTCGGCAACACGATGTGGCTCTCGAACCAGAGCCCCTACGTGAACCACGCCGGCGACGCCGGTTACGGTGCGGGCGACATCGCCTCGGCTCAGGCCGCACTCGAGTCGGCTGGCTACGCCCAGAACGGCGACGGCATCTACGAGCACCCGGAGGACGGTGCGCTCTCGCTGCGTGTCGGCACGACGGGCGGCAACCGTCTGCGTGAGATCCAGCAGGAGCTGATCCAGGCGCAGATGTCCGACGCCGGCATCGAAATCGTCATCGACAACGTCGAGGGCGCTGCGTACTTCGGTGAGGTTCCGTTCTCCGAGGACGCCATTGCGTGTGCTCTGAGCGGCGGCGCCGAGGGCAACTGTGAGATCTGGGACATCACCCAGTTCGCATGGGTCGGTGGACCGTGGCCCGGTGGCCAGCTGGCCGCCTACCGCTCCGACAGTGGCAACAACCCGTACGGCTTCCAGAACGCCGAGTTCGACGCTCTGGCCGACGAGTGCGACGCCACCGTGGACGACGCCGAGCGCGCCGACTGCTACAACGTCATCGACCAGTACACGACGACGCTGACGCAGGACGCCGAAAACGGCCTGTTCATGCTGCCGCTGACCCAGAAGCCGTCGTTCTACGGCTTCACCTCGGACCTCAGCCAGGCCGGCACCGCGCCGGACGCCAACGTGGCAGGTCCGCTCGATCAGGTGCAGGACTTCCAGTTCGCCAGCTGATCAAGCGATGGTGATCTGCTGATCACCGTCATGATGCTTCGGTCGGGGCCCCGCTCACGCGGGGCCCCGACTCGCATCAGGCCTCTGGCCTCGCGGCCTTGGGCTAGGTTGCCCACCGACCCTTCTCCGACACCGAGGATGCACAGTGTTCGCATACGTGACGCGGCGAGTGATGATCGCCATCCCCCTCCTGGTAATCGCCATGTACTTCGTCCACGTGATGGTTTCGACCACGGTGGACCCGCTGTCAGAGTTCTACCTCTGCTTGCCTCGTTGCCAGGAAGGCTTCGACGCCATCACGGCGCAGTACAACCTCGATACGAACGTGTGGCTGCGCCCGTTCACCTACTTCGGTGATCTCCTCACCGGAGAGGGCCTCGGTGATTCGACGAGCGTCGGTGAACCGGTGGGCGAAGTCATGCGGACTCGGGCATGGAACACCGCCATGGTCGCGGTGCCTGCGTTCATCATCGGCGTCGTGCTGTCGCTGCTGCTCTCGGTCTACTCGGCCCGCCGCCAGTACTCGATCGGTGACTACACCTTCACCGGCCTCAGCTTCCTCGGCTTCGCGATGCCGTCGTTCGTGCTCGCACTGATCCTGCAGGTCGTGTTCGCCGTGAAGTTCGAGCAGTGGACCGGCCTCAAGCCGTTCAACACCGGCCGCAAGACCGGTGAGAATTTCCTCCAACTCGCACGAGATGTCACCCTTCCTGCGGTGTCGCTCGCAATCCTCGGTATCGCCGCTGACAGCCGCTTCGGGCGTGCGTCGATGCTCGAGACCCTCAACCAGGACTACATCCGCACCGCTCGGGCCAAGGGGCTCAGCGAGCGGACCGTCGTGTGGAAACACGCTTTGCGCAATGCGCTCATCCCGCTCGTGACGCTGTGGGCGCTCGGCTTCTCGGTGCTGCTCAGCGGCGCCGTGGTGACCGAGTCGATCTTCTCGTGGCCCGGCCTCGGCCAGGTCTTCCTGCGAGCCCTCGGTGACGCCGACCTCGACCTGCTCATGGCGATCGTCATGTTCACCGGGATTCTCACCGTCACCTTCAACCTGATCGCCGATGTCCTCTACGGCTTCCTCGATCCCCGCATCCGACTGAGCTGAGGCAGCCATGACCACGCTTGACCAATCTCCCGACGTCGATGAGATGAGCGACACGGCGGCGAAGCTCGCCGTCGCCGATGCCGAAGGCCTCTCCGAGACACCGAAGTCGTTCGGGCGCCTCGCCTGGGAGCGATTCCTCGGCCATCGCCTCGCACTCATCGGCGCTGTCGGCCTCGTGCTGCTCGTCATCCTCTTCTGGGTCGGACCCTCCATCAGCGGCTTCGAGTTCGACGAGCGCAACATCGCGAACCGACGCCAGGGCCCGTCGAGCGAGCACTGGTTCGGCACCGACGAGCTCGGTCGTGACCTCTTCGTCCGAACCGCCCAGGGCGGCCGCTACTCGATGCGGATCGGCCTGCTCGCGGCAATCGTCGCGACCACGGTGGGCACGCTGCTCGGAACGATGGCCGGATTCTTCGGCAAGTTCTGGGACGTGTTCGTCAACAACCTCGTCAACCTGATCCTGACCGTCCCGGCCATCATCGTCCTCTCGGTGTTCGCCAACCGGTTCGGTGCCAGCGCCTTCGGCCTCGCGATGGTGCTCGCCGCGCTGCTGTGGACTCGCATCGCTCGAGTCGTTCGCGGCGTGATCCTCTCGATCAAGGAGCAGGAGTACATTCTCGCCGCACGTGCGTCGGGGGCATCGAACATGCGCATCATGTTCCGCCACCTGCTCCCGAACGTGGTCGGCGCAGTGGCCGTCGAGATCACGTTGCTGCTCGGCTCGGTCATCGTGCTCGAGTCGACGCTGTCGTTCCTCGGACTCGGCGTGAAACCGCCCAACGCGTCACTCGGAACGCTCGTTGCCGACGCGAAGGGCGACATCGACTCCGACCCGATCCGCGTGCTCACCCCGGGCATCTTCATCGTGTTGATCGTGCTGTGCGTGAACTTCCTCGGTGACGGCCTGCGCGATGCGCTCGACCCCCGAGCGAAGGTCAGCGACAACCCGGAGAACAAGAAGGCCAAGAAGGCCGCCAAGCGAGCGGCTCGCAAGCTCGACAGTGCGAACACGGCCAGCCTGAGCGGACAAGCGCTCGCTGACAGCTCGATTCCCAACCGAGCAACCAATCGGAGGACCGGAGCCTGATGACCGAACCACTTCTGACCGTCGACGGTCTCAACGTCGGGTTCGCCACCAAGGCGGGCATCGTCCAGGCGGCGACCGACATCAGCTTCGAGATCACGGCTGGTGAAGTGCTCGCCGTGGTCGGCGAGTCCGGGTCCGGCAAGTCGGTCACCGCACTCGCGTTGATGCGTCTGCACCCGGGAAACACCGTCATCACCGGCGATGTGAAGTTCCAGGGCAACGATCTCCTGAACATGAGCGACCGCGAGATGCGGACCATCCGCGGTGACGACATCGCGATGATCTTCCAGGATCCGATGACCGCCATGAACCCGGTGTTCACGGTGGGCGATCAGATCGTCGAGACGATCCTCGTGCACCGCCCCGGCGTGTCGAAGCGAGATGCGTGGAGTCGAGCTGTCGATCTGTTGCAGTTGGTCGGTGTGCCCGAACCGAAGCAGCGTGCATCGCAGTATCCCCACGAGTACTCGGGTGGCATGCGCCAGCGAGCGATGATCGCCATGGCGATCGCAAACGAGCCCAAGCTGCTGATCGCCGACGAGCCCACCACGGCGCTCGACGTCACGGTGCAGGCGCAGGTGATGGAAGTGCTCGCGCAGGTTCGTGAAGAGACCGGGTCGGCGATGATGCTGATCACCCATGACCTCGGGCTCGTCGCCGGCTCCGCCGACCGCGTCCAGGTGATGTACGCGAGTCGACTCATGGAGACCGGCGGGGTCGACGAGATCTTCTACGACTCGAAGAACCCCTACACGCGGGCGCTGCTCGAGTCGATCCCTGACCTCGATGGCAACAAGACCGAACTCGAGCCGATCCCGGGGAACCCGCCAAGCCTGCTGAACACCAAGGTCGGCTGCGCGTTCCGTCCTCGTTGCACGATGGCGGTCGACGCCTGCGGCGAGGAGACGCCTCAGTTGGTGAACATCCGTGATGCGCACGCGTCGCGGTGTCACCGCATCGACGATCTCGCACCGTTGGGAGCATGGTCAGCATGACCGAAACGACTGCACCATCCGCCTACGACTCGGGGGCCGTCAGCTCGCTGAGCGCTGGCGAGCCGCTGCTGCGCGTTCGTGAGCTCGTCAAGGAGTTCCCGATCCGGGCAGGCGTGTTCAAGCGTCAGGTCGGGGCCGTGCAAGCGGTCAGCGGCGTCTCGCTCGACCTCTTTCCGAACGAGACGCTCGGCATCGTCGGAGAGTCCGGCTGCGGCAAGAGCACGCTCGGCCGATCACTGCTGCGTCTCATCGAGCCCACTTCGGGTTCGGTCATGTTCGGTGACGAAGACGTCACCGTCGCGTCCAAAGGTCGCTTGCGAGAGCTGCGGCGCGATCTCCAGATGGTGTTCCAGGACCCATATGCGTCGCTCAACCCGCGCCTTCCCATCCGTGACATCGTCGGCGAGCCGATGCGGATCCACGGGGTGTCGAGCAGCGAGTCGAAGGAGCGCGTGGGCCAACTCCTCAAGCGAGTCGGTCTGCTCCCCGAACACGGCAACCGGTACCCACACGAGTTCTCGGGTGGTCAACGTCAGCGCATCGGTATCGCCCGTTCGCTCGCGCTGCGGCCGAAGGTCATCGTGCTCGACGAGCCGGTGTCGGCGCTCGACGTGTCGATCCAGGCCCAGGTGCTGAACCTGCTCGAGGAGATCCAGGACGAGTACGACCTGAGCTTCATCTTCATCGCCCACGACCTGTCGGTGGTGCGCCACACGAGCGATCGCGTCGCGGTGATGTATCTCGGTCGGATCGCCGAAGTGGCCGACAAGGACTCGCTGTACGAGACGCCTTCGCATCCCTACACGGCGTCGCTGCTGTCTGCGGTGCCGGTGGCTGACCCCAAGCGCGAGCGTTCCCGTCAGCGCATCTTGTTGCAGGGTGACGTGCCGAGTCCGGCCAACCCGCCGTCGGGCTGCCGGTTCCATCCGCGCTGTCCGGTCGCACAGGACCGTTGCAAGAACGAGACGCCCGAGCTCCAAGAGGTTCGTCCCGGTCACCAGGTGGCCTGCCACTTCCCACTCCAGGCCGGCGAGTCGATGCTCGCACGCGTCAAGGAGCTCGGTATCGACGCCCCCGTCTCCGGTACGGGCTGACGACCATCGCGGTCGTGACGCCGTCGATCACACTGCATTCGACGTGGCGCGGGGTGCTCGTCGGGGCCTTCTTCGGTGTCCTGATCACAGCGCTCGGTACGTACTCGGTCGTTCGCACCGGTGGCGCCGTCGGTTCGCTGATCCTGCTCGGAATCGGCGTGGTGTTGCTGCTCGTCGGGGCGTTCGACTTCCCGGTGTCGAGCACCTTCGACGCCGACGGGGTGACTCGTCGGCGGTAGCTACGCCACCATCGCATCCCGTGGGAGCGCGGCGACCAACACACACGGACGCGTACCGGCATGGAAGCGCGGGCGCGCAACCTCGCACCCGGCGGTCTGGTCGCCAAGGTCGGCCGACGCCGCTACCTGTTGGTCGATCAGTGCGAGTCGCTCGATGAGTACAAGCGTCTCGAAGCGCTGCTCGGCGAACAGGCACGCTCGATTCTGTTCGAGGATCTGATCGTCCCGTCCGAGGACGTGGACCCGACGTGGACCTACCGACGGAGTCGCTGGGCTCAGGAAGCCGATTGAGCGGCCTTGGCGGCTTCGCGTGCTGCGTCCATCTTCGCCGTGGTGAGCTTGGGCGCTGCGAAAGCGAACAGGGCGACATGGAGCGCTCCCGCCACGAACCAGGGGAGCCGGAGTGCGAACTCTCGTGAGCCGTTTGCGTCGGCGATCGCCACGATCGCGCCACCGATGATCGAACCGATCGGCATCATGCCCCACGCGAAGAACCGATAGACGCTGTTCACCCGGCCGAGGAGCTCATCGGGGATGATGGTCTGGCGCAGACTCACGGTGATGACGTTCCACAGGACCGCCAGCAGCATGTAGATCAGGAAGAGAGCCCACACGAAGGGCCACGCGGTCATCGCTCCGATCGCGGCCGTCACTGCACCGCCGCCGAGCAACGTGAGCCACAGCGAAGGTCCGGGCCCGATCCGCTTCGAGATGATCGATGCAGTCCACCCGCCGACGACGCCGCCGATCGCACCGCCGGTGCTGAGCAGTGCGAACTCGGTGGCGCTGGTGTCGAGGACCTCCTGGGCGAACAGGATCAGGATCGAGCCCGACATCATCCCGAGTGCGTTGAGGAGACCGAGGATGATCGCCATGGGGCGCAGTAGGGGGTGGCGCCAGAGCCATGTGAAGCCCTCTGCCAGCTCGCTCTTCCAAGAGGGTGGCGGGGCGCCGTCGGTCGGCGGTGGCTTCGGCCGTTGAACGCTCGCCGGGATGAACGCGACGAGCGCCGCGGACACGGCGAACGTGGCGGCGTCGACGAAGAAGGGCAGTGCGAACGCGGCCGCGAGGAGGAAGCTGCCGAGCGGCGGGCCGGCGAACTGGTTGGCGACCTGCTCGGTGCTCCAGAGGCGACCGTTCGCACGCTCGAGGTCGTCGGGATGCACCACGGCGGGCATGAAGGTCTGCGCCGCGTTGTCGTAGAACACCTCGGCAATGCCGAGCAGGAGGGTGGCGAGCAGGATGAGGACGTACAGGAGGTTGTCGTCGACGGCGGCTGCGGCACCCGAGCTGAGTTCGTCGGGGCCGGGGAGCGCGTCCTGCTTCGACAGCACCAGCAGGCCGACCCCGAACGTGATCACGAAGCGGGCGGCGTTGGCACGGACCATCAGTGTGCGCCGAGACATCCGGTCGGTGATCACACCAGCCGGCAGGCTGAAGAGCAGCCACGGCAAGCGCTGCACCACCACGACGAGTGCGATCAGGAGCGGATTGCGGGTGACGGCCGAGGCGAGCCACGGGTAGGCGAGCGTGCCGATGCCGTCACCGAGGTTCGAGATCGTGCTGGCGCCGAACAGCTTGAAGTAGTTCGGGCCGAGCTTGCCGGCGACGAGCCCACGCAGAGCGCCGCTGGTGTGCTCGTCGTGGGCGGCAGGCTCGTCGGTGGGCGTGTCGGTGTCGCTCACTCCGGCGCCAAGGTGTCGTGGAACCAGTCGAGGATGATCTCGGCGCGCTGGACGCGGTGGACTGCGGAGCCGGAGCGGGACAGCTCGTGGTTCTCTCCGGGGAATCGGTAGAAGTCGACCTGTCGTCCGAGCAGTTTGAGGCCCATCCACAGCTCTTCGGCCTGACCGATCGGGCAGCGCCAGTCTTCCTCGGAGTGGATGATCAGCATCGGCGTGTCGATGTTGCGGATGTCCTTGATGGGCGAGCGCGACTCGTAGGCCTCGACGTCATCGATGTAGAGCGGGCCGTGTTCGGTGCGGAAGTGGGTGCCGATGTCGGCGTTCCACTCTTCGGACACGAGGTTGTTGACCGCTCGCTCGGAGCAGAAGCCACGGAACCGGTCGCCGTGGTTGGCCGCGAGCCAGGTGGCCATGAAGCCGCCGTAGGAGCCGCCGAGCATGCCGACGCGATTGCGATCGCAGAAGGCGTATCGGTCGAGTGCGGTGTCGATGATCGACAGCACGTCCTCGACGTCGACGCTGCCCCAGCCGGTACCCGGGTGCGTGGGGTGCTTCGGCCCCATGATCGCTCGCCCCCAGTGTTCGTGCCGGCCGCTCGAGCCGCGAGGGTTGCCCATCACCACCACGAAGCCTGCGGCAGCCTGCATCTGCGCTTCGTCGAAGAAGTTTTCGCCGTACTGCGTGTAGGGGCCGCCGTGGACGTTGAGCAGTACCGGGTAGGTCCGTGACTCGTCGAAGTCGGCGGGACGCATGATCCAGGCATCGATCTCGTCGGAGCCGTCGGCGCACGGGGCAGCGAACTTCTCCCAGGTCAGCAGCTTCGGCGTGAGTGAGCGGCTGAACGTGGTTTGCTGCTGCTCACCCACGTACAGCTCTGATGCCGCGACGCTCGACGAGCGGATGGTGACGATGGTGCCGTTGGAGGCCGAGACGTCGGACACGGTGATCGGCCCGCCGGTGACCGGTTCGGTCGGAGTGTCGTCGAACTGCACGCGGTAGAGATGGGTGTCGCCTCGATCCTCGCCGATCGCGAGCACGGTCGACTCGTTCTCCCACACGGGTGGGCCGAACGCCACACTGCACAGGAACGTGCGGTCGAGGTCTTTCGAGCCCCACACGATGTCGGTGTGGGGTGCACCGTCGGCGTCGACGTCGATGGAGCCGATCGCGTAGTTGTGGACCAGCGTGTCGGGGTCCTCGTGGCCGATGAACGCGACCCGGCTCCCGTCAGGGGAGACCGCTGGCTGCCAGTAGCTGCCGTCGTGAGAGGTGAGGCAGCGGATCGAGTCCGGGTGCTGGTCGGCGTCGACAGGGATCGCGTAGAGGTCGTGGGCGAGGTTGCGGTCCCACTCCGGGTGACGCTGGGCCGAGGCGATCAACGTCTGGCTGTCGGGCGTCCAGGCGATGCCGCCTTCGTGTTGGAATTCGCCTGGCGTGAGGTTCCGGGGTGTCCCGGTGCCGTCGGCCGTGACGGTGTAGACGTGGGCGGGGCGATCGAAGACCCAGCCATCGCCGTTCATTCGTGAGAAGAAGCGTTCGACCTTGCGCGGTGAGCGCCACGAGTCGTCGTCCTTGGTGTAGCGCTCGTCCTGGGTGCGGCTCGTGAACGCGATCGTCTCGCCGTCGGGTGACCAGGCGACGTCGCCGATGCCATCGGGCATCGTGCAGACCGTGCGCGTTTCGCCCGGGCCGTCGACCGGGATCACGTGGAGGGTGGTCTCGCCCTTCTTGTCGGCGCGTTCGGAGGCGAAGGCAAGGAACCGTCCGTCGGGCGACCAAGCCGGGCTCCGGTCTTTGTCGCCACTGGTCAGTGGCGCATCGTCGATCCAGATTCGGGTGAGATCCTTGTTGAGTTCCAGGTTCGTGGTGCTGACCACGAATGCCACGCGGGCACCGTCGGGGGACACGGCTGGTGACGCGGCGACGGTGCGGCCATCGATCAGAGCGGTGGCGATCTCGGTGTGGCGCTGGGAGATGTCGTTGGTGGGCATCGTTCGCGACGCTACTGGCCCAGCGTTGCGGCCTGTGGATGGAATCGGGCCGGTAGCCTGGGCCGGGTGCGTGACGTGTTGATGTATGTGACCCTCGTGATCAACGTGGTCTCGATGTTCGCGATGATTGCCGGGATCCTGCTGCACAGCGGCCGGGGTGGTGGTCTGTCCGACATGTTCGGTGGCGGTGGCGGCGCGGCGCTCGGCTCCACGGCGGCCGAACGCAACCTGAACCGCATCACGTTCGTGCTTGCTCTCGTGTGGATCTTCTCCCTCGTGGCGTTCTCGTTCTTCCTCGAAGTCTGATCGTCCGGTGTCACCGTCCACTGAGGCGGCTATCATCTGGGACCCACACCACGTCGAAGTGGCGGAATTGGCAGACGCGCTAGCTTGAGGTGCTAGTGCCCTATTAATGGGCGTGGGGGTTCAAGTCCCCCCTTCGACACCACGTTGACCAGGGCTCCGGCCCTGGTCAACGGCTTTTTCGGGTCGTGAAGGCGCATCCGGAACTCGGAGACGAACGGGGCGAACCGCCGCGTGGACCCGCGGTGACCCACGCACTGGGCGGGAGTACATTCGACTCACGGCGCGCCTGCGTCCGACCCGTCGAGGAGGAACACGTTGCTCGAACGCCAATCCGCATCGGATCATCTCGGTCCGATCCCTCGTCGCACGCTCCTGCTTGGCGCGGGAGCGGTCGTGGTCGCCGCGTGCACCAGCAGTGACTCCGAACTCGCGGCCGATGGCCCGGCGGCCACCTCGGCGCCGGATTCGACGGACGCCCCCGCCCCGGATTCGACGGATGCCCCCGCCCCGGCGACATCGGCGACACCGACGACATCGACACCCGGCGACGAAGCCGCAGCGACGGAGCCCGAACTGACGCCTCTGACCGGAGCGGAGTTCGCCGACCTCGCCGTGTGCACCGTGCTCCCCGAGACGACCGCTGGTCCTTTCCCGACGCTCGACCCGCTCGATCGCCGCGACGTGACCGAGGGCTACCCGGGCCACCCCCTCCGCCTCGGACTGCGCGTCGTGGACGCCGAGTGCCTGCCGATCCCGGGGGCCCTGGTCGAGATCTGGCATGCGGACGCCACCGGCGATTATTCGTCCTACACGGACAATGGCGACGGCAAAGACGAAGGCCAGGGCAGCACGTTCTTGCGCGGCTTCCAGACAACCGACGCCGACGGGATCGCCGAGTTCCAGACGATCTACCCGGGGTGGTACACCGGGCGCGCGATCCACATCCACATCGGTGTGCAACTCGACGGCCGGGAACTCCTGACGTCACAGCTCTACTTCGACGAGGCCTACACCGCCGAGGTGCTCGCCACCGGACCGTACGCGGAGTTCGGCCCTGTCGACACCACGTGGGACACCGATGGGCTCATCGGCGATCCGACGGTCGACGGCACCGCCATCGCCCTGACGCCGGCCCCGACCACCAACGGTTCGGGCACGTTGGGACTGGCCAACCTCGGCGTGAGGACCTGATCGGTTTCATCAGGCGATTCTCAACGTCTGTTCAAGTTCTGGACGGAACAGACCGATGTCTTCGACGTCGAGCCGTTCCACATCGGGTGGATCGGCGAGGAAAAGGGATCGCTCCGCCATGTCTCACCCTTCATCGCAGAAGTCAGCCGACGCCAGCACTCGCCGTGCGTTGAGTCTCATCACGCTCGTCGTCGGGCTCACCGCCGTCGCCGCAGCGCTCGCACTGGGAGCTGTTGCCGTGTCGGTGATGTCCTCGGAGGTGCAAGCGAACGAAATCGACATCGCGAGTCGCCAACAGTTGCTCACCCAGCGGATCGGTGACGCCACCGCCGATCTGCGCGAAGACCCGAACAACACAGCGGCCCGCACCGAACTCTTGCGCTCGAGCGAGCTCCTCAGCACCATCCGCCTCGGACTGCTCCGCGGCGATGCCCGGCTCGGCCTCGACGGCGAGGTTCCTGCCGAATTCGCCGCCCTCTACGCAGCCGACGGACTCGACCTCGACAGCCGCATGGGGCGCTTCGAGCGGGCAGCAGGCGACATCGCTGCCGTCGCCGGCCCGGTGAACAGCGCCGCCGCAGCGATGATCGACGCCGAGGTGGAGGGCGATCGCCTGATCGCCGACCTCGACCAGGCAATCGCGTCGCTGACCGCCGCGCAGACCCTGCAGGCGTCGGACAACTCGCAGCGCACCTTCATCACGATGGCGCTGGCCGGGGCCTTGATGCTCGGCTCCGTCGCCGCACTGGTGATGGTTCGGCGCCGACTCGGCCAGCGTGAGGTCACCCCGGTCCGTGTGGTCGAGCCGACCGACCGACCCACCCTCACGCAGACAGCTGCCATCGCACGAGCTCAGGAAGCCGAAGCCGAACTCGACCACACTCGCTCGGTCGTCCTGGCGAGCATCTCCCATGACCTGCGCATGCCGCTCACGAGCATGGTCGGATACCTCGAGATCCTCGGTGACGAAGAAGCCGGCCCGCTCAACGACGAACAACAGCGGATGGTCGGCACAGCGCTCCGCAACGGCACCCGCCTCGGACGCCTGGTCGACGACCTGCTCCTCGTGTCGCTCGGCACCCACGGCTCCGCAGCGACCACCGAGATGGTCGACCTCGCCCTGCTCGCCGAGGACGTCAAGGACTCGCTGGCGCCGCGAGCCGCCGACGGTCGCGTTGCGCTCCGTGTGCTCCGCGACAGCCGAGACCCGGTCAACGTCCGCGGAAGCCGTCGTCAGCTCGAGCAGGTGATGCTCCACGTCGTCGGAAACGCCTTGAAGTTCACTCCGAAGCGCGGTCGGGTGCAGATCGAGGTCGGGTTGGACCCCTCCGATCCGGCGAGCGCCCGAGTTCGCGTCATCGACAACGGTGTCGGCCTGAGCAAGGATCGACTCGAGCATCTCCGTGAGCGACTCTCGCTCACCAAGCGGGCCGAGAGCCGCCAGCTCAACGGCACCGGACTCGGCCTCGCCATCGCGCATCGCTTCATCGAGTCACATGGCGGCCAGTTGAAGATCTCCTCGGTCGAGTCAGCGGGCACGACGGTGACGATCGATCTCCCGACTGTCGACGCGGTGGCGCCGGCCGGCGCCCTCCAGTCAGTGCTCTGGCCCCTCGGGTCGCGGATGCGAGAGACCCTCGCCGCCCGAGCGGTCGAAGCGGTCGAAGCGGCACCATCGCGCTGAGCGGCGCTCCCGCTCCAACGGCGGATCGAGGCGCCCGACCGCGCCGCTCGATCCCGACGGTCCTAGCCGGAGTTTCGAAACTCCGCAGAGTGCCCGATCTCGCCGCGCTCCGAGAGCACAAGTGACCAGGTCATGGCCGGTCCTTGCCGCGTTCGAAACGTCGCCTGAACAGGTGCGTTCGGGTCTTCCAACGCGCCGGTCGTCCTGTCATCGTCACGCTTCGTCGAGCACCGATGCCCCGACATGACGACCTCTCAGAAAGCACGAATCACATGCGCAACAAGATCACCGCCGCCGCACTCGCCACCGCAACGATCGGCACCACCCTCGCCGTCGGCGGCGGCGTCGACGCCACCGATGGCTTCGAACCGGCTCGCATCTTCGAGGTGACCGTCCAGGTCACGAACAACGCCCCCGCCGGCGGGACGTTCCAAACCCCCACCTGGGTCGCCGTTCACGACGGTTCCTTCGACCTCTACGACCGCGATGCACCGGTCTCGCCCGAGCTCGAGCGCTTGGCCGAGGATGGCGCGATCGGACCGCTCGCGGCGCTGTTCGCCGGCTCCGGGGCCGGCCAGGACGCCATCGCCTTCGGCCCGAACGGCCCGATCGCCCCGGGCGACACCGGCACCGTCTCGTTCCTCGTCGAGGTCCCCCGAGGCCAGGAACAGTTCTTCAGCTATGCCTCGATGGTGCTGCCGTCGAACGACGCGTTCGTCGCCAACGGCAACCCCGAGGCCCATCAGATCGTCGACGAGCGCGGCCGGATCACCCCCGTCGAGTTCACCGTCGCAGGCTCCGAGGTGCTCGACGCAGGCTCCGAGGTGAACGACGAGCTGCCCGAGACCACCGCCTTCTTCGGCCAGGCAGCACCCGACACCGGCGTCGTGGAGAACGGCAACGTCGTGCTCCACCCCGGGTTCAACGAACCCGCCGACGGCAACATCCTCGGTTCGGACATGTTCGGGAACGGCGACTTCACCGCCGTCGGCTACGAGACGCTCTCGTTCTCCGTCGACGCAGAGCGGGTCGACGTCCGGTCGTTCTCCGAGCTGAGCCCGGCCAACCAGGTGCCGGCGCTCGTGCCGAGCGAGACCACGGCGAGCGGCGACACCCGAGTCCGACTCCAGGCCGATGGCGACATCGACTGGCGGATCCGGGCCGAGCGCATCGACGACGTGCTCTTCGCACACATCCACCTGGGTGCCCCGGGCGAGAACGGCCCGGTGGTCGCCACCCTGTTCAACGGAGACCCGGCACCGAACAGCGGTCAGCTGCGGGTGAACGGCGAGATCAGCGCCGACGACCTCGTCGGCCCGCTCGCCGGCTCGTCCACGCTCGACCTGTGGGCCGAGATCGAGGCAGGCAACGCCTACATCAACGTGCACTCCGCCGAGTTCCCCGGTGGCGAACTGCGCTCGAACCTCTGAGCGTTCCCCGGCGTCAGGAGTTCGCAGACGGGCGGACCCCTGACCGGTGAGACGTGCTGACGGTGGCCGGCCCATGAGGTCGGCCACCGTCACGCGTCACCAGTCGACGTTCGGCATCGGTGACCACGCGCTCGAACCGGTCCGGTGCGACCATCGGGGTGATGCGATTCGTCAGACCAGGGCGGCGAATGCGACCGTGTCTCGATGAGCAGCACTTTCCCGAACCGTGTCACCGAGATGCTCGGCGTCGAGCTCCCGATCGTTCAGGCTCCCATGGGCTGGATCGCACGCGCCCCGCTCGCCTCAGCGGTCTCCAACGCCGGCGGCATGGGGATCATCGAGACGTCGTCGGGTGAGCTCGATGCGGTTCGCGGTGAGATCGAGAAGATGAAGGATCTCACCGACAAACCGTTCGGCGTCAACATCGCCCAGGCGTTCGTCCGTGATCCCGACATCGTCGACTTCGTGATCGACCAGGGCGTCCGATTCGTGACCACGTCGGCGGGCAACCCGATGAAGTACACCGCACAGTTGAAAGCGGCCGGACTCACGGTGTTCCACGTCGTGCCGACCCTGCAGGGTGCGCTCAAAGCCGTCGAGGCCGGCGTCGACGGACTGGTGGTCGAGGGTGGTGAAGGCGGTGGATTCAAGAACCCGCGCGACGTGGCGTTGATGGTGCTCCTCCCACTGGTCGCCTCGAAGGTCGACGTGCCGATCATCGCCGCCGGCGGCATGCTCGACGGCGCGTCGATGGCGGCGGCGTTCTCGTTGGGCGCCGAGGGCATCCAGATGGGCACACGCATGGTGTCGGCGGCCGAGTCACCGGTCCACGAGAACTGGAAGCAGTCGATTCTCGAGGCCGCCGAGACCGACACGGTGTTTCTCAACCGGCACACGTCGCCGGCGCTTCGCGCGCTGCGGACCGATCGCAGCTCGGCGCTCGAACACGACACCGAGACCAATGCGATGACGGCGATGATCGGCACACATCTCGACCTGTACTTCGGCGGCGACATGGAGGCGAGCCTCGCTCTCACCGGTCAGGTCGCCGGACGAATCGACACCGTCGAGCCGGTCGCCGAGATCCTCGAACGCTGCGCGAGCGAGTGTCGGGCGCTGCTCGGCGAACTCGCTCAGCGGTACGCCTCGGCCTGAGCATCGAGCGGTCCGTGTGCCCGGCCGGGACATTCGTCGCTCGCTGAGGACCACGGCGCGTTCAACCGACAGACTGACTGTCATGACCCTCACCGAGGCAGACCGCGAAGCCCTCCGGAAGCGCTACGCCGAGGAGCGAGACAAGCGACTACGTGCCGACGGCAACGAGCAGTACCTCGAACCAACCGGGCGCTTCGCGCACTACCTCGACGACCCGTACGTCGAACCAGCGCCTCGAGAACCCCTCACGGACGAGGTCGACGTGGCCTTCATCGGTGGGGGCTTCGCCGGTCTGCTCACCGGCGCAAAGCTGAAGGAGGCGGGCATCGCCGATGTCCGCATCATCGAGAAGGGCGGCGACTTCGGAGGGACCTGGTACTGGAATCGCTACCCGGGTGCACAGTGCGACACGGCCGCGTTCATCTACCTCCCGCTCCTGGAGGAGACCGGTCACATGCCGACCGAGAAGTACACCCACGCCCCGGAGATCGCCGAGCACTGTCGTCGGATCGGCGAGCACTACGACCTGTACGACAACGCGGTGTTCTCGACCGAGGTCACGAATCTCGAGTGGGATCAGTCGGCGAGCCGTTGGCTCATCGGCACGAACCGCGGTGACGAGATGCGCGCGAAGTACGTCGCCATGGGCACAGGTCCGCTGCACCGCCCGAAGCTGCCGGGCATCGAGGGCATCGAGACCTTCGGCGGGCACAGCTTCCACACCAGCCGCTGGGACTATGACTACACGGGTGGCGACCCAGCGGGAGCCCCGATGACGGGTCTGGCCGACAAGCGAGTCGGGATCATCGGTACCGGTGCGACCGCAGTGCAGTGCATCCCGCACCTCGCCAAGAGTGCGGGCGAGTTGTTCGTGTTCCAGCGCACACCATCGTCGATCGACATCCGAAACAACCACGACATCGACCCCGATTGGTTCGACACGCTCGAACCGGGTTGGCAGGCCGAGTGGATGATGAACTTCACCATTCTGCAGACCGGTGGATTCACCGACGAAGACCTCGTGATGGACGGCTGGACCGACATCTCCCAGCGCATTCGGGATCGGCTCCTCGCGTCCCCCGAGCCCGACCTCACTCCCGAGGGCTTTCAGCGCGCCTATCACGAGAGCGACGACGAGAAGATGGAGCAGATCCGCGCCCGCGTCGACGAGATCGTGGAGGACGAGGCGACCGCCGCCGGCCTCAAGCCGTGGTATCGCCAGCTGTGCAAGCGACCGTGTTTCCACGACGCGTACCTCACGTCGTACAACCGGCCGAACGTGCGGTTGATCGACACCGACGGGCGAGGAGTCGAGCGGATCACCGAGACCGGCGTGGTCGCTGCCGGCGAGGAGTACGAGCTCGACTGCCTGATCTACGCCTCGGGTTTCGAGGTGGGAACAGAGTTCGCTCGGCGTTCTGGCTTCGACGCGAAGGGGCGTGATGGGCTGCCGCTGTCCGAGCGCTGGGCTGACGGGATGATGTCGCTCCACGGCATTCACGTGCACGGCTTTCCGAACATGTTCGTCGTCAGTCCTGCACAGGGCGCGAACCTCATCTCGAACGTGCCGCACAACCTGATCGAGGCGGCCGAGACGATCGCGACGATCGTGTCGCACGCCGAAGCGGCCGGAGTCTCCGAGATCGAGGTCGACGCAGAGGTCGAACGTGCATGGGTCGAGATGCTCGAAGGAGGCGGGCGTACCTTCGGTGGCGACCCCACCTGCACGCCCGGGTACTACAACAACGAGGGCAAGGAGATCGAGGAGGGCGCTCGGCGGAGCTCACTCGGCTATCCGGATGGTCCGGTCGCCTATTTCCAGTACATCGCCGGGTGGCGGAACTCGGGCGACTTCGAGGGCCTTCACTTCCGCTGATCGTGTCGGAGCGTGTCGGAGTGGGTCTGACCCGCTCCGACACGCGTGTCATGATCGGGCGATGGCGAGTCCGCTTCCGGCGATCGAGTTGCTGCATCCGCCAGAACACGGACGCGTGTTCACCATGGATGCGAAGGTCCGCCTCGGTGACGTCGATCGCGACGGCTACCTCCGGCTCGATGCGACAGCCCGTTACCTCCAAGACGTCGCGACCGACGATGCCTCCGATGCAGGACTCGATCGTCGTTATGGTTGGCTGGTTCGGCGGATGATGATCGACGCAGCGGTGCCGGCTGGTCTCGGCGAGGAGTTGCGGATCTCGACCTGGTGCAGTGCGATCGGTCGGGCGTGGGCCGAACGACGAACGCGCCTCGTGGGGAGTCGTGGTGCGCGAATCGATGCGGTCGGGCTGTGGGTTCAGATCGACACCGAGTCCGGAAGGCCGGCGCGGGTGGCCTCCGACTTCACCGATGCTTACGGCGCCACGGCTGCTGGACGGACGGTGTCGGCGCGGATGTCGCTCGGCGTCCCGCCTTCATCGGAGTGGTCGCCGGCGTGGCATCCGCGAGCGGTCGACATCGATCCGATGGGGCACGTGAACAATGCCGCGACGTGGGCCTTTCTCGAGGAGTACGCGGCCTTCGGTGATCGGCGAGGGCGAGCCGAGATCGAGTACCTCCGCCCGATCGAACCGGGCGCCGACCTCGGTGTGCTGTTCGAGGGAAACCCGCGAGCCGTCGATGAGGCCGACGCTGCTGGGCTCGGAGCCTGGCTGCTCGACGATTCGGGCGTGACGACCGCCGCTCGGTGGACACCGACGAGCTGAGCGCTGCCGATCAGACCGTGATGCCGTAGGTATCGGCTGTCGTGCGACGGATGTGCGTGACGAAGGCATCCGATGAAAGCGGGCGCCCGGTCGCTCGGGTCACCAGATCATCGGCGGATTGCCGGCGGCCGTGGCGGTGGACGTTCTCGCGAAGCCAGCCGAGCAGCGGCGCGAAGTCACCCACGTCGATCGAGCCCGGAAGGTCGTCGAGAGCGTCGCTCGCCGCGTCGAAGAGCTGGGAGGCGACCAGATTGCCGATCGTGTAGGTCGGGAAGTAGCCGAAGGCCCCGGCTGCCCAGTGGACGTCCTGGAGGACGCCGTCGTACATCGCGGACGGGCGGATACCGAGCAGGTCGTCGTAGGTGTCGCTCCAGATGCCAGGCAGCTCGTCGACGTCGATGTCGCCTGCGATGAGGTGCCGCTCGATCTCGAAACGGGCTGCGATGTGAAGGTCGTAGGTGCCCTGGTCGGCCTCGACGCGGGTCAACGACGGACTCACGGTGTTCAGTGCGCGCACGATCTGCTCGACGGTGACACCGTCGGTTCCGGGCAGATGCTCGCGGAGGTGGGGGAGCGCCCAGACCCAGAACGGGCGAGACCTCCCGACACGGTTCTCCCAGAGTCGCGACTGGCTTTCGTGCACACCGAGCGACACCGCACTTCCGACCGGGGTGCGAGCGAGTTCGGCGGGCAGGCCCTGCTCGTACAGCGCGTGCCCGGTCTCGTGCATGATGCAGAACAGCCCGGGGCGAAGATCGTCGCGATCGGAACGCCATGTGATCCGGACGTCGCCGGGGTCGAAGCCAGCGGTGAACGGATGCGCGGCGGTGTCGAGCCGGCCAGCGTCGAAGTCGTAGCCGAGCGTGCCCGCCACGAAGGACCCGAACGCGTGTTGCGCATCCTCCGGGAACGCACCCCGGACGGGCGACTCGTCGACCACCACGCCGCTGTCGGCGATTGCGGCCACGACGGGAGCTATGTGCGAACGCAGGTCGTCGAAGAGGTCGACCAGCTGAGCCTCGTTCGCGCCGGGCTCGTATTCGTCGAGGAGGGCGTCGTACCGCCGATCGGCGATCCCCGCAGCGACGAGCGCGTCAGCGGTTTCGCGGGTGAGTTCGACCACCGTCGCCAGCATGGGAGCGAATGCGTCGAAGTCGTCGGCAGCCTTGGCCTGCTGCCAACAGGCCAACGCCGAGCTCTGGACCTCCGCGACTCGTCGAGCGAGGTCGCCGGGAATCGCCGTGGCCCGGGTGACGTCGGCGCGCGCCGATCGGACCTGATCCGCCAGCAGCGGGTCGTCGGTCGATTTGGCCTCGACATCAGCTGCGTCGATGGCGTCGGCGAGCGCCGGGTCAGTGAGCTTGTCGTGATGAATTCCGGCGAGCACGGACATGGCGTGACCGCGGCTCGCATGCCCGCTCGGGGGCATGTTCGTCTCCTGATCCCAGCTCAAGACCCGTGCAGCCGTCGCCACGCCTTCGATCTCGGCCCACTGGGTCAGCAGTTTCTCTGCCGCGCTCATCGCGGCAAGCTAGCGCTGCTCGGCTCGGTCTGCATGCGAGGCGAAGAAGCGGTTCGGTCCCATCGCGTTCAGCCGAGACGGACCGTCGAGATGCCACCGTCGACCGGCACGATCGCACCGGTCGTGTACGCGCCGGCTCGGCTCGACAGGAAGATCACCGTTCCGGCGATGTCGGCGGCTGAGCCGACTCGCCCACGCGGCACGTTGCCCTCGACCATCTGCTTGCTGTCCTCGTCGGCGAGCATGTAGGCCATCATCTTCGACTCGAAAGGCCCCGGAGCGATCGAGTTGACCGTGATGTTCCGACCAACGAGGTGTCCGGCGAGGTGCCGTGCCAGCATCTGGATGCCCGCCTTGGATGCCGAGTAGCTGTAGTTGTCGCCCGATGGCACGCGGATGCCGTCGATCGAGCCGATCATGATGACGCGGCCCGGGTCCTCGGGCGTCGCGTTGCGCTCGAGCTCGGGAAGAAGTTCCTGCGTGAGCATGAACGGCGCCTTCACGTTGATGTCCATCACCTTGTCGAAGCCCACGGGCGGGAACTCGCCGAGGGGTGCGCCCCAGGCGGCGCCGGCGTTGTTCACGAGGAGGTCGATCGAGTCGGTTCGTTCGCGCACTGCCGCGACGAATGCGGCAAGCCCGTCCTCCGATGCCATGTCGGCGGGGATCGAGGTGCACGAACCGGTCTCGGACAGCGCGTCGAGTTCGGTCGCCGCCTCGTCGCACGCCTGCGCCTTGCGTGCGGTGATGATCACGTGGACGCCGTTGGTGACCAGACCGGCGGCGATCATGTAGCCGATGCCGCGCGAGCCGCCGGTGACGATTGCGGTCTTGCCTGCCAGGCCGAAGAGGTTGTTCAGGTCGAGGTCGGTGGCGCCGGTGGACCGGTAGTTGGTGTCGCTCATCAGCCCGTCATACCCGCTGGAGGACCCTCATCGAGAATCCCGACCCGATGGCGGGCCTCGCTCGTGTCGAGGCCGAGTCCTCCGTCGCCACGTGGCGAGAGGCCCTCGGTGCGAGCCAGACCAGCGATGCGGACATGGGATCAGGCATGCTGGTGGGATGAGCGACCAGGCTGTGACCACCACACTCGAAGTGCATCGGACCGACATCGCGCCGACACGGCTCGTCGAGGAGGCGCATGCGGATGCTCCGCTGGCCGAAGGACAGGTTCGGCTGTCGATCGATCGCTTCGCCGTCACTGCGAACAACATCACCTACGCGGTGTTCGGCGACATGCTCGGCTACTGGGACTTCTTCCCGACCGGCGACGACGAATGGGGCCGGGTGCCCGCGATGGGCTGGGCCACGGTGGTCGAGTCGCGCAGTGACGCCATCGCGCTCGGCGGCCGCTACTACGGCTGGTTTCCGATGTCGTCGCATGCCGTGTTCACGCCGACCGCGACTCGAGACGGCTTTCGTGACGACGGTGCGCATCGCTCGCAGCACGCACCCGTCTACCGGGCCTACGTGGCCACGTCCGCCGACCCGATGTACCCAGGTCCGGAGCAAGGCTTGGGCGACTCACGCGACTATGCAGAGACCCGCCACGTCCTGCTGCGCGGGCTCGCGCTGACCGGGTTCCTGGCCGAGGAGTTCGTCGGCGACGGCGGCGGATCCGGCGAGAGCTACTTCGGCACCGGACCAGTGATCGTGCTCTCTGCATCGTCCAAGACCGCACTCGGGTTCGCCGACCGTGCCGCGCAGCGCGAAGGCATCGAGGTCGTCGGAGTCACGTCCTCCCGAAACATCGAGATGGTGAAGGCCACCGGGTACTACGACCTCGTGGTGTCCTATGACGACGTGGCGTCGGTGCCCGCCGACGGGGGAGCGGTGTCGATCGACATGGCGGGCAACCCGACGGCGCTGGCGGCGGTTCACGACCACTTCGGCGACTCGCTGGCCTACTCGATGACGGTCGGCAGGAGCCATCACGACGCCGAACCATCATCGTCGGCGGAGATGGCTGGTCCCACGCCGCAATTGTTCTTCGCCCCCAGCGAGGTCCAGCGTCGAATCGAGCAGTGGGGTCGCGAGGACTACGCCCAGCGCTGCGCCGAGGCGATCGCCACCTTCACCGAAGCCAGCCACGCGTGGCTCCAGGTCGAGAACCGCACCGGTGCGTCGGGGGCGTCGTCGGCATGGGCCGATGTGTATGCCGGATCGGTCGCTCCTGACACCGGCGTCGTGGTCCGAGTCGGCGAGGGCTGATGGCTCACGGAACGAGCCTGCTCGACGCACTGCCCGCACCGAACGAGCGACGCCTCGCTCTTCGAGTGACACCAGACGCGCTCCGACGCATCCGGGCGCGGCACCCCTGGGTGTATGACCGTTCGATCGACTCCGTCAATCATGACGACGGTGCGCCGGGCGACGTGGGCATCGTGTTCGACAAGAACCGCAAGTTCGCCGCGATCGGCCTCTGGGACCCGAATTCGCCGATCCGTCTCCGGATGATCCACGTCGGCGACCCGGTCACGATCGACGCCGGATGGTTCGCCGAGCGGATCGCGGCATCGGTGTCCCGACGCCAGGTGATCTTCGATCGCCACGTGGGCAGCGGCAAGGCGGTGCACGGTCCTGGCTATCGGGCGGTCAACGGCGAGAACGACGGGCTTCCCGCGCTCGTGGTCGACGTCTACGACAGCGTCGCCGTGATCAAGCTGTACAGCGAGATCTGGTACCCGCATCTCCGGGCAGTGGTCGATGGCGTGCTCGCGGCCACGAGCGCCGACACGGTCGTGCTCCGTCTCGCCCGGAACCTGCTCGAGCGTGAGAGCTACGGGCTCGACGATGGCGACGTGATCGTCGGTGAGGTCCCCGAGGGGCCGGTGTTGTTCAGCGAAGGTGACCTCACGTTCGAAGCCGACGTCCAACGAGGCCAGAAGACCGGACACTTCCTCGATCAACGAGTCAATCGACTCCATGTCGGGCGGCTGGCTCGCGACAAGCGGGTGCTCGACGTCTTCGCCTCCACGGGCGGATTCAGTGTGCACGCCGCTGCGGGCGGCGCGACCTCGGTACATGCGGTCGACGCGTCGGAGCCGACGCTCGACGTGCTCCGCCGCAATCTCGATCACAACGCCGATCGGCCCGAGGTCCAGGCGTGCCATGTCACCACCGAGGTCTCCGATGCCTTCGATGCCATGGGAGCGCTCGCCCGTTCGGGCCGCAAGTTCGACCTCGTGATCGTCGATCCGCCCTCGTTCGCCCAGAAGGCCGCGACAGTGGGCCGAGCGCGGGCTGCGTACGCCAAGCTCACGAAGCTCGCGATCGGTCTCGTCGACGACGGGGGAATCCTGGTGCAGGCCTCGTGTTCGAGCCGGGTCACGCCCACCGAGTTCTTCGACACGGTCACCGAAGCCGCGAAGGAACACGGCGCGACGTTCACCGAACTGCGCCGCACCGGCCACGACATCGACCATCCGGTCACGTACGACGAAGGCGAGTACCTCAAGTGCGGGTACTGGCGCGTCGAGCCGGGATGGCGTTCGCGGGGGAACTGAGTCAGGCGGAGCGGCTCGGGGCGCGACCCGCACGTCTGTTGCCGTTGAGGGAACCGCGGTGTCGCTGACCTCAACCACTCCTACGATCCGGAACCATGGC
>JBGCFW010000234.1:0-6315 GCA_045107155.1 Ilumatobacter sp.
AAAAAAAAAAGACGCGCTCGACCAACTCGCCCGCCTCCGGCGACACCGAGATCACGATGCCTTCCGCGACATCGTCGCTCGTGACCTCTTCGACCGTCACGTTGAATTCGTACGGTGCGTTCTCGAGCAGCGCCAACGCCTGATCGACGGTGTTCGACACCACGCTCGGCACCTCGATGCTGCTCGTGGGCGCGGCGACCACCAGGTCGACCGTGGTGCCCTGCAGCACGGCGGTGCCCGGCTCGGGCTCGCTGGCGAGCACCGTGCCCTCACCGAAGTCGGTCGTCGGGTCGATCGTGATGGTGCCGACCACGAAACCCGCGGTCTCCAACAGGTCGCGCGCGGTGGCCAACTCGATCCCGACGATCTGCGGCACGTTCTGGAGTTCGGGGCGCGGGTTGAAGAACACCAACACCTCTTGGTTCTGCAATACGACCGAACCCGCCGGCGGGTCGGTGCGATGCACATTGCCCGCTGCCACGTTCGCGTTCTCCTCGGGGACCGCGCGGAACAGGAGATCGCGGTCGCTCAGCTCTTCGATGACGGTCTCGAGGGGCCGGTTGAAGTAGTCGGGAAGCTCGAACTCCGACGGTGAGGTCTGTTCGTCGCCCTCCGCCAATGCCTGAAACAGCAGCACTCCGCCGACGACCAACGCCATCAGCGCGATGAATGCGCCGAGCGCGTACCAGCCGGTGCGTGACGCGCCTGAGTCGTAGTAGGCGGCCTCGGCCGACGCACCGGTGGGATAGCCGGCTTCGTACATGCCCGACGACGGGACGGCCTTGGCCTGCGGGTCGACAGGTGCCACGCCCGGATCCGTGATGCGCTGGGCGGTGGTGGCCGTTGCGGCAGCGGACGCCACGGGCGCCGGCTTGGCCTTCGTGGCTGCGGCGACGAGTGCCTGAACCGGCTCGTCGTTGCGGAACCGTCGCAGGTCGTCACGCAGTGCACCCGCACTCGGGTACCGGACCTTCGGGTCCTTCGCGAGGAGCTTGGCGACCATGGCCTCGAATGCCTTGGGCACGTCGGCCACAATCTGCACCAGCGGCTGCGGCGAGTCGTGCACCTGCTTGTAGGCGATGCTCACCGGGTTCTCACCCGTGAACGGTGGCCTTCCAGCCACCATCTCGTACATCACGACGCCGAGCGAATAGAGATCGCTGCGCGGGTCGGGCTGTGCACCCTGGGCCTGCTCCGGCGAGAAGTACGTGGCGGTACCCATCACCGAGCCGACCTGCGTGAGGTTCGACTCGGTTGGTGCGTTCATCGCGCGCGCGATCCCGAAGTCGGCGACCTTCACCTGACCGTTCTTGCCGATCAGGATGTTCGCCGGCTTGATGTCGCGGTGTGCCGTCCCCTTCTCGTGCGCGAAGCCCAGCGCCGCCGCCACTTCGCTGGCGATCTCTGCGGCCTGCTTCGAGGTGAGCTGACGGTTGGTCTTCAACACGTCGGCGAGCGTGCGTCCCTGGACCTCTTCCATCGCGATGAAGTAAGTGCCCTCGTACTTGCCCCAGTCGTAGACGTTGACGATGTTGGGGTGACTGAGGTTGGCCGCCGACTGGGCTTCACGGCGGAAGCGTTCGACGAAGTTGTCGTCGGTGGCGAACTCCGGGAACAGGACCTTGATCGCCACCTGTCGATCGAGCAGCAGGTCGCGCGCGGAAAAGACGTCGGCCATGCCGCCACGCCCGATGCGCTTGTGCACTTCGTAGCGGTCGTTGATGACGGTTGCGTCGCCGTTGTTCGTCACTGTCCAGGATCTCCTGCGGCCTCCGAAAAGGCCGCTGAGCGATGATATCCCTGACTCTCGGCGCCCCCTCCGCGGCTCGCGTGGGAGGTGGAGTGAGCAGTCATCGGGGCGGGCCCAACACGACGTTGGCGCCGTTGCCCGTCAGGAGGTAGTCGAGCATGCCGCGAACGACCGGTCCGGCGACCCGTCCACCGGTTGCGGCGTCAGCCTGGGTGGAGGTGAGGTCGGTGATCACCACCGAGATCGCGTACTCCGGAGCTTCCAGGGGAGCGAACGCGACCATCCAGGCGTGAACTCGATCGGGGTCGCCGATGATGCCGAGCTCGGCCGTGCCGGTCTTCGCGGCGAAGCGCACGCCCTCCGCGAGTTCGACGCTGCGTGCCGTCCCGCGCTCGCCCTCGGCGACGCCGGTCATCAAGTCGGTGAGGATCGCCGCGTTCAGTGGCGAGATGGGGCGCCGCCACACCTCGGGGTCGGTCCGGTCGAGGAGGCGCCCGTCATTGTCGTAGGTGGAGTCGACCACGTAGGGCTGCATCATCTGGCCGCTGTTGGCGACGGCGCCGGCGACCAGCGCCATGTGCAACGGCACCATCTGGTCGTCGTTCTGTCCGAACCCGCGGATGCCCAGCAACGGGAGCTGCTGATCGAGGTTCTCGGTGCTCCCGAACGTCGATTGCGTGGGTCGCGGGATGTCGATCGGCAGGTCTTCGTACAGCCCCCAGTCTTCGACACCGGCGACCATCACATCGGGCCCGAGTTCGATGGCGGTCTGGGCGAACGGGATGTTGCACGACCGCTCGAACACCTCCGCAAGGTCTCCGCCGCACACCGACCCGCGATAGTTCTGGATCGGGTCGGTGGTCTGGGGTGGCACCCACTCGGACTGGCGCTCGAACTCGGTCGTCAGATCGAGTCGGCCGTCTTCGAGGCCGATCCCGGTGGTGATCACCTTGAACGTGGAGCCTGGCATGAACCGCTCCTGATACGCGCCCGACAGGAGCGGATTCCCGGGGGCGTTCTGCAGCGCCACGATCTCGTCCTGGGCTTCCTCGAACGGCAGGTTGATGAACGAGTTCGGGTCGAACGTGGGATTCGAGTACATCGCGCGGACGGCACCGGTCTGCACCTCGGTGACCACCACCGACCCGGTCCGGTCGCCGAGCAGGAACTGGGCGACCTCCTGGAGGTCGTCGCGCAGCGTCAACTGCACGGTGCCCGATTGGTCGACGTCGCCCGAGAGCAGACCGCCGAGCGCTCGGACCTGCTGCTCGGTGGTCTGGCCGGTCAACACGTCGCTGTACTCGCGCTCGACCTGGGTCGATCCGAAGTTCAGTGTGAAGTAGCCGGTGGCATGGGCGAACAGATCGCCCCGGGGGTACGTGCGGCGCCGCTCGACGGTGATGTCATCGGCGCCCGTCATCGTCGGCACCTCTTGCGATGCGGCCACGACCACGCCGTCGGCGCTCACGATCTGTCCGCGCGGTCGTTCGAACTCGCGGCGTACCGCCCGCGTGTTCTCGATGTTGGCGTTGAGCTCCTCTTCCTGGCCGACCTGCCAGAAGTTGAGCGTGCCGAACAGCACCACGTAGCAGAGCATCAAGCCCAGCGCGAGCTGTCGGATCTGCTTGTTCACGATGCGTCACCCCGTCCGGCGGCGAGCTCCTTCTTCACCTGCCTGCGGAGTTGCCAGGCGGCCCACCGCTCGGCCGGCGTCGGCTGGTCGGGCATCTCGCCGAGGCGGCGCGCCGACGAGTCCGACACGCGCATCAGCAGCGCGAGGAGGATGTAGTTCGAAATGAGCGACGAGCCGCCATAGCTGACGAACGGCAGGGTGATGCCGGTGAGCGGCACGAGCTTCGTGACGCCCGCCATGATGATGAACGCCTGCGCGCCGATGATCGTGGTGAGCCCGACAGCGAGCAGCTTCTCGAAGTCGCGGTCCGTGCGGAGCGCTGTCCGCAGCCCGGCACCGACGATCAACAGATACGACATGAGGATCGAGGTCGCGCCGATCAGGCCCAGCTCCTCGCCGATCGATGCGAAGATGAAGTCGCTCGGCGCCAACGGGACTTGGTTCGGGTTGCCCCGGCCGAGTCCGGTGCCGGTGAGGCCGCCGTCGGCGAAGCCGAACAGCGACTGCACGATCTGATACCCGCCGCCGAGCGAATCGGACCACGGGTCCAGCCAGATCGACACGCGGGTCTGCACGTGGCTGAACTGCGTCCACGAAAAGTAGGCCGCCCCGGAGAACAACGCGGCACCGAGGAACAGCCAGCCGACTCGCTCGGTGGCAACCCAGATCATCACGACGAACAGCGTGAAGAACAGCAGCGATGAGCCGAGGTCGCGCTGGCCGACCATGACGAGTACCGCGAAGCCCCACGCGACGAGCACGGGCAGGATGAAGCGTGGCTCGGGGAGCCGGAGTGGGCCGACCTTCCACGTCTTGGCGGCGATCAGCAGTCGATTGTCGGCGAAGTACGCCGCGAAGAACACCGCGAGCGCGATCTTGGCGAACTCGCCGGGCTGGAAGTTGATCGGCCCGATGCTCACCCAGATCCGGGCACCGTTGATCGTGCGCCCGAAGCCGGGCACGAGGGGGAGTAGCAGGGCACCGGCGCCGCCGAAGAACAGGATCCATCGGTACCGGGCGAGGTCGCTCACCCGTTGGACCACCACGAGGACCGTGACGAACACACCGATCGCGAGCAGGCTCCACAGCGACTGCAGCGCGGCGAGCTCGTCGTCGAGGCGGGAGATCATCACGAATCCGATGCCGTGCAGGAACGCCGCGAGCGGGAGGAGCGTCGAGTCGGCGCCGGTGGCGACTTTGCGGACCACCACGTGTGCAGCAAGCAGCAGCCCGAGCAGGAGGGCGACGAAACCGAAGATGCCGGGCGGGATCTCGGCGTTCGAGCCGAGTGACGCGATGGTGTACGCAGCCGTCGTGATCAACGCCGCCATGATGATGAGCGTCAGCTCGGCGTTGCGGCGCCGGTAGGCGAGGGGGGCGGCTGCTCGTCGCTCGCGTCGGCTCAGACGGTGCGGCTCGAGGTCGGGCTCGAGCGTGTCGGTCATGGCGTCGTCGTGGTCGGGGGTTCGCGTCGCGGCGCGCTGTCGCCTGGCTCGGAGACTTCGGCGGTCGCCGCGTCCTCGCCAGGATCCTCGTCGCTGCTCGAGTCCGTCCCCGGGTCGGCGATGTCGAGGTCGCGCACGAACAGGATCGCGGCGGACTCTGAATCGAACGTGGGTCGATCGTCGACGCGCTGGGCGCTGCTGTCGGTGAGTTCGTCGCGGGTCACGTCGCCTGTGGTCTCGGCGGTCGGCTCGAACCAGAGCAGACCGCCCGGGCGGCCTTGGAACACGACCACCTGGTTCTGGTCGTTGAAGTCGACGTAATAGCCGCGACGGGCCCATGCCGCGAGCGCGACGAAACCGGCAACGAACAGCGCGAGCACGACGAACACGGCGACGACGCGACCGAGCCGGGGTCCGTCGCCAGCTGCTCGACGAGCCTGCTTCGCAGCCTTTCGTGCGGCCCGCCCCGTGAGCGCTTCGTCGGCGACTGCGGTGTCGGTCGGGTCGGGAGCGTCACCGTTGTTCGCGACGGCCGAGCCGGTCAGCGCTGCGAGGGTGGTCGAGCCGGCCCCGTCGTCAGGGGTTTTCGTAGTGGTGTCGTCGGATTCGTCGGCCTTGTCGCCTTTGCGACGGCCGAACTTGCGGCCGTCCTTGCGTGCGGCCGGAGCGACCAGCTCGTCGGTCGCCGGAGTCCGCGGGAGACCGGCCTCGATCCGGGCGATCTCGTCATCGGTGAGCTCGAGGTCGTCGTTTGCCCAGACCGGCGTGAGGTCGATCTCCTGGGTGGGGTCGGGCGGGTCGTCGCCGTCCAAGACATCGAGCACGATGATCGTGATGTTGTCGCGACCACCTGCCTCGTTCGCGAGTGTGACCAGCTGGTCGGTTGCTTCTTGCGGGTCCTCGACCGTCTTCAGCACCTCGCTGATGCGGTCGTCGTCGACTTCGTCGACCAGACCGTCGCTGCACAGCAGGAACCGGTCGCCGCGCACGAGCGGCAGCGTCCACCAGTCGACGTTCACGTCGGGTTCGATGCCGAGGGCACGCGTGATGATGTTGCGACGCGGGTGCGTGCGAGCTTCGTCATCGGTGATGTGACCGCTCGACACGAGTTCCTGGACGTAGCTGTGGTCGATGGTGACCCGACGCAGGCGCTCGTGGCGGAACAGGTAGGTGCGCGAGTCGCCGACGTTGGCGAGCACCAGAGCCTCGGGCGCCTCGCGTGGCACCACCGGTGTGATGTGTTCGGGTCGGACACCGTCGTTGTCGTCGATGTTGGGGGCCCCGCGACCCGCCATCGGGTCTTCGATCACCGCGATCACGGTGACGGTGGTGCCCATGCCGGCCTGACCGGGTGTGGCGATCGCGGCGCGGAAGATGTCGCCGTTCGCATCGCTGATCGCGTCGACGACGCGCTCTGCGGTCGGTGCATTCTCTTCCGCGACGAGCACGTCACGGATCCGTTCGACGGCGAGCTCGCTCGCGACCTC
>JBGCFW010000235.1:0-5577 GCA_045107155.1 Ilumatobacter sp.
GGGCGATCCATCAGCGAATCGCCGACTTCCGCCTCGGCTGGTCGCGGTTCGAGGTCACGGTCGGGCGCCCCGTCAACCAATGCAGCGATCGCATCCGGCGACGCGACATCAACGGCTTCGCGTTCGGGTACGGCCACGAAGACATGCGCTCCGACCGATCGATACCGATCGCTGATCGTGTACGCCACGGTTTCCACCGTCGCCCGATCGAGGACCGCGTTCGTGAACTCGAACTCGCGCTGTGCGGTCACATACCACTCGCCTTCGAGCACGTGACGGGTGTACTCGTCGGCGAACGAGGCATCCTGGCGCGACATCCGACCATCCAGATTTCGTTGAGCGGCGCTGCGTCGCGCCCCGATGGCGCGCTCGAGCTCTGCTGGCGTGACACCGAAGCGAGCCACTCGCTCGAACTCGTCCAGCACGGCTTCCACCGCTGAAGCGACCGATGCGCCGTCGACGTCGACTCCGATCTGTGGCGCCGACAGTTGACGCACGAACGAACTCCCGCCGGCGCTCGCTCGTTCGAACGGAGCTTCACCGCGCAGGGCATCGTTGTCGAGCCGCGTGGCCACGATGTCGAAGGCGAGTCGTTCCAGGATCGAGTTCTGGCTGTCGGCTTCGAGCGACACGGCCTCGACTGCACGTGGCAGGACCACGTGAACGAACCCCTCGGCGAGGTCGGGGTCGTCGAACACGTCGACTCGGGTGTCAGTAGACGGGTTGACTTCGAGCACCACACGCTCGGGGCTGTCGCTACGCGGCTCGACGTCGGCGAAACGCGATTCGATCCCGTCGACGATCCGGTCGACGTCGATGTCGCCGACGACGATGACCGATGCGTTGTCGGGGCGGTACCAGTCGTCATAGAAGCGTCGGAGCGCATCAGCCGTGATGCTCTCGATCGCCTGCTGGCCACCGATCGGCAGGTGTCCTTCGTATGCCGTTCCATCGAGGAAGAACGAGGTGCGCCGGTCGATGAGACGCCCGTTCGAAGTGAGCTGACGTCCCCGATACTCGTCGAGAATGATGCCCCGTTCAGCTTCGACGTCATCGGGAGCGATCGTGGCGGCGGTCAACCACTCCTCCAAGATGTCGAGCGCTGTGTCGACCGCCTCGGCGTCATCGGGAACGTTGAGCGTGTAGACCGTCTCGTCGTAGCTCGTGCTGGCGTTGACGTCAGCACCGAAGGCTGCACCGAAGCTGCGCAGCACGTCGATCAGTTCGTTCTTGGGGAATCGCTCGGTGCCGTTGAACAGCATGTGTTCGAGGAAGTGCGCGCCGCCGACCTGGTCATCGTCTTCGAGCCCGGAACCGGCGTCGATCACCAGACGGAGTTCGACCTTGCCGCCCGGATTGTCGTTCTGGCGCACGAGGTAGCGGAGCCCGTTGTCGAGCACAGCGTCGACGGTGTTCGGGTCTTTCCCGTCGAGTTCGGGGAGCCCGGTGGGATCGGGCGGCTGCGTAGTGCCCGGAGGCCCGATCGGCTCGGGCACGGTCGATGACGCAGGGCTCGTGCCGGGTGCTGGCTGGGTATCACCAGCCTCCATCGACTGCTCGACCCGAACACTTGGATCACCCGAGCACGACGCCGCCACCAGAGCGGCAACCAACGCTGCAGCGATCCATCCTCGACTTCGTGCCCGCATGACTCGACCCTACGAGTCGCCGAACAGTTCTCGCAGTCGCGGCGTCCAGTCGATGTCTTCGGTCGAGCCTCCTGCGGCCTGCACGGCTTTGCGCTCCGCCGCGAGGATGTCGGCGATCTCGGCCACGCGGTCATCGAGCATCTCGGCCAACCGATCTCGCAGGTAGCCGGCGAGCGCCGGGCTGGCGCCGTCCGTCGAGATCGCACCGGTCACCCGCCCAGCTCGCGTGATCGCGGGCAGAATCCACTCGCAATCGACGGGTTGGTCAGCAGCATTGGTCCAGATCGAGCGGGCGCGCGAGCTTGCGGAGATCTCCTGGTCGACGTCGTGATCTCCGGTCGCGGTGACCACGAGGCGAACTCCGTCAAGGTCCGATGCGTCGAACGGCTTCTCGCGGACCTCGACCATGGTCGACCGGTCGACGAAGTCGCTCACAACGGCAGCGACGAGGCGCACCGATGCACCCGCTGCGATCAGTCCTTCGGCTTTGCGCGCTCCGATCCGACCACCTCCCACCACCAGAACCAGCACGCCGTCGAGGTCCAAGAAGATCGGGTACGAGAACCTTGCATGTGACGATTCAGCGGACATCACACCAGCGTATGGATCGGTTCACGGCAATTCTTGACAAAGTTGACCTTTTTAGTCGGCTTTTGATTGAATGAAGCTCCCCACACGCCGAGTCCGCGACAGCCAAGCCTGTCACGAACACAAGAGCGCACCGACGGAGCACCACATGAGCGCAGAGACCATCAAGATCGAAAGCGGCTACCTGGCCGGAACGATCCGTGACGAACTCGTCAGCGACGCAATCGACTTCGAACACGACGCCGAGATGCTGCTGAAGTTCCACGGCATCTACCAGCAGGACGATCGAGACGTCCGCCGCAGCCGCACGCAGCAACAGCTGCCCCTCGACTACTCGTGCATGGTTCGAGCCTCGGTTCCAGGAGGCGTGATCACGACCGATCAGTGGCTCGCACTCGACCGGGTTGCCGGGCTCGCCGACGACAAGCTTCGACTGACCACCCGCCAGGGGGTGCAGTACCACGTGGTCTACAAGCACGAGCTCAGCCAACTCGTTGGCGGCATCAACTCGTCGCTGCTCACCACGCTCGGAGCATGCGGCGACGTGGTTCGCAACGTGCTGGCCTGCCCACTCCCGCACCCCGAACGTCGGCAGGTGGTCCAACCCGTCGTCGACGAGTTGGTCGCCAGATTCCGCCCCCAGACAGAGTCGTACTGGGAGCTGTGGGTCGACGGCGAGAAAGCCGTGAGCGCCGAACGCCCGCGGGATGCCGCGCCTGACCTCACATCTCGACCTCGGGATCTTGCGCCTGGCGCGATGGCCCCGATCGACGACGTCGAGCCGATCTACGGAAACGCGTATCTGCCCCGCAAGTTCAAGATCGGCATCGCGTGGCCCGGCGACAACTGTGTCGACATCTACACCCACGACGTCGGCATCGTGCCCACGCTCACCAACGGCACCAGCGGCGACCTCACCGGGTTCGTCGTTCTCGCCGGCGGCGGGATGGGTATGAGCCACAACCGACCCGACGACACCTATCCGCTCCTGGCTCGGCCGATCGCCTGGGTGACGCCGGGAGACATCGGCGACGTGGTCGAAGCAATCGTGACCACGCAGCGCGACCACGGCAACCGCGATGATCGCAGCCGTGCCCGACTGAAATACCTGCTCGAGGCCAAGGGGGTCGACTGGCTGCGCGACCAGATCGAGTCACGGACAGGACGCTCACTCGCACAACCGGTCGAGCTGCCCGCGTGGGACGTGGAGGCCCACCACGGGTGGCACGATCACGAGTCGTCACCAGGACACGCTGACGACAGCGCCACGCTCGGCCTTCCCGTTCCTTCCGGCAAGGTCAGCGGCGGCCTCCGCTGGGCACTCAAGCGGCTCGTGGCGGACGGGGTGGTCGAGGAGCTCCGGGTGACGCCACGTCAAGACCTGCTGCTGGTCGGGATCGACCCGCGTCAGATCGAAACGGTCGAGAACCTGCTGCATGCAAACGGGGTATCGCTCGCGTCGGACAACAGCCCCACCCGCAATCTCGCCATTGCCTGCCCAGCGCTCCCTACCTGCACCAAGGCGCTCGGCGAGGCCGAACGAGTACTTCCCGACGTGGTCGACCGGCTCGAAAAAGTACTCGCCGATACAGGCAACAGCGGTCTCCCACTCCGGCTCAACATGACCGGTTGCCCGAACGGGTGCTCGCGGCCATATGCCGCTGAGCTCGGCATCGTGGGCCGGTCGAAACGTGGCTACGACATCTTCCTCGGCGGTTCGCCCGCCGGTGACCGGTTGGCTCGTCGGCTGCGCGCCGACGTCCCACTCACCGACATCCCCGATCTGCTCCGGCCACTCCTGGAACGATTCAGCCGGACCACCACCGACACCGATGTCAGCTTCGGCGACTGGGCGTGGCATCAGAACTGGGCCGAACTCGAAGCGTTGCTTCCCGCCGACACGTCACGACGAGCCAAGCGGACCGCATCGACGGCCAACGGCGACGACGAGGCGGACAAACGATGACCGTGTCGCTCGTCGGTGCGGGCCCCGGCGATGCCGATCTGCTCACGATGAAGGCTGCACGCTTGCTCGCTGCCGCCGAAGTCGTGGTGCACGACGCGCTGGTCGGCGACGACGTGATGGCGTTGATTCCCAGCCACGTCGAACGCATCGATGTCGGCAAACGCGCCGGCAAACCGGTTCCGCAGGAGATGATCTCGGCACTGCTGGTCGAACTCGGCCGACAAGGCAAGCGGGTCGTCCGGCTCAAGGGCGGTGACCCATTCGTGTTCGGCCGTGGCGGCGAGGAAGCAATCGCGCTGCAGAACGCCGGGCTCGACTTCGATGTCGTGCCCGGGATCACGTCGTCGATCGCAGCGCCGGCAGCTGCGGGGGTGCCGGTGACCCATCGCGGCGTCTCCGCAGCGTTCACGGTGGTGACCGGGCACCGCCGGCCTGGCGAGCCCGACGTCGACTGGCGCTCGCTCGCCAAGGTCGGTGGCACGATCGTGATCCTCATGGGAGTCACCCATCGGGCGGAGATTGCGGAAGAACTGATCGCCGGCGGGTTGGCAGCTGACACTCCGGTGGCGGCGATTCGATCGGCAACCACCGAGCAACAGTTCGTCACCCGATGCACCTTGGCCGGCGTGGGCCGAGCCGACATCGAGTCACCGGCGACGATCGTGATCGGGGCCGTCGCAGCCTTCGATCTCAGCGGCGTGAATCATCTCCTCGCCGCCTCCACGTGAACGACACAGGTCCACGGTCACTCCGTCAGAGCGAGCGCGCCAACCGCACGAGCAATGCGCTGCATGGCATCGTCGAGCACCGCCTCGGATGATGCCGTCGACAGGCGGAAGAACGGCGACATCCCATAGGCGGCACCGGGAACCGACGCCACGCCTTCGGACTCGAGCAGATACCTCGACACCGCGACGTCGTCGCTCAGCGTTGCACCGCCCGGCGTCGTCGCTCCGATGAGCTTCGCGCACCCGATGTAGGCGTAGAACGCGCCGCCTGGCGCGTCGAGTTCGATTCCATCGATGTCGACGATCGCGGCGACCACCAGGTCACGACGGCGAGCGAAGGCGCTCGCGAACTCGGCGATGTGATCCTGCGGACCATCGAGCGCTGCAACGGCTGCCGCCTGGGCGATCGAACACGCTCCGGATGTGGCCTGCGATTGGACGGTCACCATCGCGCCGATCAGATCGGCGGGCGCAGCGCCGTATCCAATCCTCCATCCGGTCATCGCATATGCCTTCGACACCCCATTGACCACGAGCGTTCGATCGCGAAGCCCCGGGCACGCCGTCGCGAACGACACGAACTCGGCGTCGTCGAAGATGATGTGTTCGTAGATCTCATCGGACATCACGTTCACGCGTGGGTGCC
>JBGCFW010000236.1:0-3718 GCA_045107155.1 Ilumatobacter sp.
GTCGAGACGCCGGCGGCGTCGAAGAGGTGCGTCGCGGCGTGGGCGTACGCAACCGTCGCCCCGCTGCGCGACATCGACGCCGGCGCCACGAGGACGTCATCGCGAGAGACGCCGCCTGCATCGGTCATGCGTGTCGAGACCAGCTCCCAGTTGCCCGGGGTCCCGCCGCAGTGCGGGAGCCGCGCGCGGTACACGTCCCAGCGATCCCCCTGATCATCGTCTCGGAAGACGTCGAGCTGGAGCTGGGTGACCACGGCGACCGAGCACCCGTCGCCCGACAGCACCGGGAACACGGTGTCGCCTCGGCGGAGATCGGGCGGGACCTGGCTGAGTTCGACGGTCTCGGCGGTCGAGCGGTCGGTGAGGAACACGGTGGTTCGTTGGTCGGTCGCCTCCGGGGCAGGACCCGCGAACACCACGAAACGGCCGTCACCCGACACCGAAGGCCGCACGGAACCCGCGGCACCGAGCGGCGTGTGCTCGGCGACGTCGACGTCAGGCGAGCTCTGAGCGACCACCGGTGACCGGGTGGCTGCGGCGCCGGCGTCTCCGGCGAGCAACACGGCCACGGCCCCGACCACGCCAAAGACGGCGCGACGCGAGCGGCTACTGCTGCTGTGCTTGTCAGCCACCCGGGCTCCCATGTCGTGATCGAAAATCGACGCCCGACCCACCCGCTTCGGGCACCGCGAGCTGTCGATTCTGGATTCTGTCAGGTTGTCTGCATGCCGTCACGCTTCAAACAGCACTTCGCCATGCAACACACAGCGTATCGACAAGACCACGCAGAGAGTGAATTTCTGCTTGATGCGTCACGGTGAGACCCACGCTGGCGGCGACCTCGCTCGTGGTGGGCCCGATGGAGGCCACGATGGCCGGCAGCAGCCGTGGCGCATCGTCGGCGAGCGCCGACGCCCAGCTCAGCGCCGCCGAACCGCTCGCGAACGTCACGGCATCAGCTGTAGAGATCATCCGCCGCTCATCCGCGGTCGGCACTCGGAGCTGGGTGCGATACGCGACCCGCTCGATCACCTGATGGCCGGCCTCGACGAGGCCGTCGACGAGCGTGGGCGCCGCACGATCAGCCTGCGCGACGAGCACGCGCGACGGCGCCGACTCGACACGAGTGAATTCCTCGACGAGGGCGCTCGCCAACTGCCGATCCGGCGTGAGGTCGACGGGCCGACCAGCGACTCCCGCGAGGCGCCGGGCCGTTGCGGTACCCACCGCGGCCAACCGGACATCGCTGCGACCCGCAACCCACGGCACGCGATCCGCACCAGCGACCGACGTGACGATCACCCAGTCGAGATCCTCGTCGACACATCGCGACAGCAGCGCCATCTCGCGCGGATCGGGGTCGACCACGCTGATCAGCGGAACGTGGACGACAGCTGCGCCTTCGGCGTCGAGCAAGCGACCGAGTTCTCCACGGTCGGGGCGGGTCACCACGACGGTGCACCCATCGAGCGCGCCGGGCGAACCTGCGGCGCGCTCCGTCACCCCAACCGCTCCTGCGCGGTGCGTGCTGCTTGCCGGGCGCTCGCGAGGGGATCTGCTCCGAGCGAGACCACGTCGCCGACCGAGCTGCCGGCCGCCGGGTCCGCCAAGAACGTATGGAGCTGATCGCCGATCACATGCCCACCGACGGGCAGCGAGCAGCCGCTGCCCAGCTCGCCGAGGAACGCCCGTTCCGCCTCGACGCTTCGCCGGGTGTCGGCATGATCGACCGAGACCAGCGCTTCGAGGGTCGCCACGTCGTCAGCGCGACACTCGACGGCAACACATCCCTGCCCGACGGCCGGAACGAACACCTCGACGCCGAGCAACTGGTCGACCCGGTCGGTCAGTTCGAGAATCTGCAGTGCAGCGAGTGCCATCACGATCGCCCCACCGCAGGGGCGCTTCTCGAGGCGGTTGTCGATGTTGCCTCGGAGTTCGACGAAACGTAGATCCGGCCGGACCGCGTGCAGTTGCGCACGGCGCCGCACCGAACCCGACGCCACCGTGGCGCCGTCCTCGAGGCCGTCCAGTGTCGACCCGACGAGGACGTCGTTGGCGTCGCGCCGCTTCGTGAACGCCCCGATCACGAGTCCGTCAGCGGGTTCTGAAGGGAGATCCTTCGCCGAGTGGACAGCGAGGTCAGCGCGACCGTCGAGGACCGCTCGTTGGACCTCCTTGACGAACACGCCCTGACCGCCGATCGAGTGCAACGGCACATCGTCGCGCTGCGTCCGATCGCCATAGGTGCTGATCTCCACCAACTCGACGTCGCGCCCACATCCTGCCCGAACCGCCGCCGCGACAGCATTCGACTGCGCCAGTGCTTGGCGAGACCCCCGAGTGGCAAGGCGCAACGGTGCAGCGGACACGACGACCAGGCAGCGTCAGCCGAGACCGAAGAGGTCCCGGACCGCGGCAGCGTTGCGATCGCCCTGCGGCGTCCCCGCATCGGACTTCAACCGCACCGACGGCTCGTGGAGCAACTTCGAGATGATCGCCTTCGTGAGCGCGTCGACCGTCGCGCGGTCGGCCTCGGACAGATCTCCGAGACGGTTCGAGAAGCGTTCGAGTTCCGCCGTGCGGACGTTGTCTGCCGCGCGGTGCATCGAGGCGACGAGAGGGGCGGCCTGACGGGCCGTCTGCTCGACCGAGAAGTTCTCGACCTCCTCGGCGACGATGCGCTCGACCAGCTCGGTCTCCTTCGCTCGCCGCGCACGCCCACGATCGGCCCAGTCGCGCAGATCGTCGATGTCGAGCACCGTGACGCCATCGAGGTCGGCAACTGCCGGCTCGACGTCACGCGGGACTGCGATGTCGATGACGTGCAACGGCGCATCGAGACCGGCCCGAGCCTGCGTGAGGAGTTCGACCGTGACGACCGCTTCTCCGGAGCCCGTCGACGCAACCACGATGTCTGCCGACGCAAGCGCGGCGTCGAGACGATCGAAGCCGAGCGCGCTCGCGCCGACGCGTTCGGCGAGCGCCGCGCCACGTTCGGGCGACCGGTTCACGACACAGATCTCGGCGCCACCTGCCTTGTGCAACGCAACGGCCACGCCTTCGCCCATCGACCCCGCACCGAGCACCGCAACGCGCTTGCCGGCGAGATCGCCGACGACATCGGTGAGCATCTCCACCGCTGCATGGCTGACCGATGCCGTGCCTTGGCCGATGGCCGTTTCTGTTCGGGCGCGCTTTCCGGCTTCGACCGCTGTTCGCATCAGCAGGTTCATGCCGGAGCGAGCGGCCGACTCATCGCGGGCCACTTCCCAGGCGGTGCGGATCTGGCCGAGGATCTCGCCTTCACCGATGACGGCGGAATCGAGTCCCGAAGCGACTTCGAACAGATGGGTGACGGCTCCTCGATCGTGCTGGCTGAAGAGGTGCGGGCTGAGCTCGTCGATGTCGAGATCTCCGAGCTCGCACAGGAAGTCACACACGTCGGCGTACGCACCGTGAAAGCGTTCCGCGATCACGTAGACCTCGGTGCGATTGCACGTGGACACCACGGTGGCTTCGCGCACGTTGTCGCGCCGTGCGAGTCCGGCGACGCGCTTGCCCAGCTCTGCGGGCGCGATGGTCAGGCGTTCGAGCAACGGGAGCGGCCCGCTCCGATGGTTGACGCCGACGACGAGAATGGACATCGTCCAGCCAGCCTAGGCCGAAGCCCCTCGGGCGTGCCCGGTCGACACCGACGAGATGTTCGAGGCTCGGC
>JBGCFW010000237.1:0-13349 GCA_045107155.1 Ilumatobacter sp.
ACATGACGCCCGTTGTATTCGCGCAGAGGAAGCCATGGCTGATCTGAAGCTGGCGGTCGACACCTCGACCGAAGCCGAACGAACGGCGGTCGACGCAGTGATCCCACCTGCGGAGGCGGCGGTCATCGTCGAGACCGAGCGAACCGTACGCGGTGGCACCCATCGCCGTCGCGAGCGACGGCATCTGCTCCTTCCGGGCCTCCACGCCCTACAGAGCACCGCGGGCTGGATCAGCCCGGGTGGGCTCAACTACCTGTGCGCAGCGCTTCAGGTGCCGCCCGCCGAGGGATACGGCGTTGCCACCTTCTACGAGCTGTTCCGCACCACTGACCCGGGCCACGAGCAATCGGTGCATCACGTGTGCATGGACACGTCGTGCCACGTCGCCGGCGCAGAGGCCTTCGCCCAGCGGCTCGAGGCCCAGGGCGAGAAGGTGCATCGCGGGCCGTGCCTCGGTCAGTGCGAACGAGCGCCCGCACTGTTCGTGCAGGGTCGCAACGAGCCCGACCGCGTTCCCGCCGACACGCCCGACGAGCGGGTCGTGCTGCCTCAGCGCGATCCGTCGCGTGGGGGCGATCCCGACACCGAGCTCCGGCTGCTCGACCGCGTCGGGGTCGTCGACCCGACATCGCTCGCGTCGTATCGCGAGCACGGTGGGTACCGCGCGCTCGCCCGAGCCGTCGAGATCGGTCCGAAGGCGGTCATCGACGAGATCCGTGGCGCCGGACTGTCCGGTCGCGGTGGTGCGGCGTTCCCGACGGCGATCAAGTGGCAGGGCGTCGCTGACGAACACGGTCGGCCGAAGCACGTCATCGCGAACGCTGACGAATCAGAGCCCGGCACCTTCAAGGACCGGCATCTCATGGAGCACGATCCGTTCTCGCTCGTCGAAGGACTGACGCTCGCCGGATTCGCGACCGGTGCCGAGAACGGCTGGATCTACGTTCGTGGCGAGTATCCGCTGTCGACCGCACGTCTCGCCAACGCGATCGACCAGTGCCGCACGGCGGGTCTGCTCGGCGATGATGTGCTCGGCTCCGGCCGGCGCTTCGACATCGAGCTGCGCCGCGGTGCGGGCGCCTACATCTGTGGCGAGGAGACCGCACTCATGGAATCGCTCGCCGGCTTTCGCGGTGAGCCGCGCAACAAGCCGCCATTCCCGTCGACGCACGGTCTCTTCGGCGAACCCACCGCCGTGAACAACCCCGAGACGTTGCTCAACGCGTTGTTCATCGTTGGGCACGGAGCCGAAGCGTTTCGGCGGGCCGGCACCGAGAAGTCGCCCGGAACCCGGCTCTTCTGCCTGTCCGGCCACGTCGCCCATCCGGGTGTCTACGAGGTCTCGATGGGGGTCTCGCTGGGAGAGATGATCGACCTCGCGGGCGGCCCGACGGGCACCATTCGCGCCGTGCTCATGGGCGGCGCCGCCGGCTCCTTCGTCGGGCCGGATCAACTCGACATGCCGCTCACGCAGGAGGACACGCGTGAGCGGGGTACCACCCTCGGATCGGGTGTGATCACGCTGTTCGACGACTCGACCGACTTCACATCGCTCGTCCGTCGCATCGCTGTCTTCTTCGAGGGCGAATCGTGCGGCCAGTGCGTGCCGTGCCGAGTCGGGGTGGTGCGCCAGCGTGAGGTCATCGACGAGATGGCATCTCGCGGTGGCCTCACCGACGAGCGCCACTCCCTCATCGACGACATGGCCGAGGTGATGGCCGACGCCTCGATCTGCGGTCTCGGCCACACGGCCTCGGGCGCCGTCCAGTCCGCCATCCGCCTCGGACTCATCGGAGCACGCGCATGACCATGACCGATCCGGAGCGACCGAGCGCGAGCGTGACGAGCGTGACGGTCCGCGTCGACGGCGTCGCCGTCGACGTTGCCGATGGCAGCACGATCCTCGACGCCTGCAACGCACGCGGCGTCGACACGCCGACCATCTGCTTCGCTGAGAATCTCACACCTGTGAACGTCTGTCGCGTGTGCGTGGTAGAAGTCGAGGGCAATCGGACTCTCGTGCCGTCGTGCTCGCGTCCGGCCGAAGACGGCATGGTCGTCGAGACCGACACCGATCGGGTCCGACACAGTCGCAAGATGGTGCTCGAGTTCCTCGGCTCCGGCGTCGACCTCAGCCAGGCCGACGAGATCAACCAGTACTCCGCGCGGTACGAGGCCGACTTCGACCGCTACCGGAGCGGTGACCTCGCCGATGCGAAAGTCGTCGACGAGCCGATCCGCATCCAGGACGAGCTCTACGTCCGCGACTACGACAAGTGCGTCCTCTGCTACAAGTGCGTGTCCGCGTGCGGCGACGATGCACAGCACACCTTTGCGATCGCCGTTGCGGGCCGCGGTTTCGACAACCGGATCTCCACCGAGTTCGATGTGACGCTGCCCGATTCGGCGTGCGTGTACTGCGGAAACTGTGTGGCGGTGTGTCCGACCAACGCGTTGCAGTTCACGTCCGAGTTCGATCTTCGCCAGATCGACGATTGGCGCCCCGAGGAGCAGACCGTCACCCGCACGGTGTGTTCGTACTGCGGGGTGGGCTGCAACCTCGAACTCCACGTGCAGGACAACGAGATCGTCAAGGTCACCTCACCGGTCGACCACTCGGTCACTCACGGCAACCTCTGCGTCAAGGGTCGATTCGGCTACCGATACGTCGGCAACTGAGCGGTGTGTTTCGTCGACGCCCGCCGGGTGGGTGTCCGACGGGCCGCTGAGGTCGGTGACGGGGCCTCTGAGTCATCTCACGATCGATTGCCCTGAGACGTCTTTCGCCGTGCATCGGCCGGATGGGCGCGGGATCGGTCTGCGATTGACACCACGCCTCTGTCGGGCGATCGGACGGACTTTCGGGGATCTGTGCAGCCGCACGGTTGGCTCGCCCGTGCGAACTCGTGACCTTCGGCCCGAGATCTCGGCGCCTTCTCTCATGAAGATGGGAGTCCTCACGACGAGGGGGACAGAGCCATGAAGACGAGACTTCGATCGACACTCGGTGGGCTTGTGGTGTTGCTGATCGCCACGACAGCCCTGGTCGCGGTGACGGCGGCCGCTTCTTCGAGCGAGGTCGGCTACCGCCTCACGATCGGCCCTGAAGACGTGGGCCAGTTCACGTTGCTGAACGAATCGGCAAACGCCCAGATCGTCGAGATCGAGTTCCGCATCGGCGACACGAGGTTCTTCTTCGATTCCGTCGCAGGATTCGATCCGCTGATCGACACAAACGCCCCCATCGTCGCAACCGTGGTGCGGCCTGATCCCAACATCCAAGGCGATCTGCTCCAGCCCGATGACGACCTCTACGAGATCGCGTTCACCGGTTTCGACCCGCTCGACGAGTTCGAGTTCTTCGCCGACGTCGACTTCGACGGAACGAACAGCTTCGTCGCCGACGTCGTGTACTTCGGCAACGGCGCCCAGCCCAACGGATCGGTCACCGTGACCTTCTCGACGGGAGAACAGCTCACACAGACCTTCCCGGAGAGTCCTGAGATCGTGGACGGCGCTGTGGCGTTCGAGCAGCGTGGCCAGAGCTGCGATCCCCGCATCCTCGTCGTCGCCGGAAGCGCCACGCCGCCGGCGGGGGACCGGTCACTCCTCGACGCGGTGTCTGACGCAACCTCGGAATCGGGTTGCGTGGTGATCGTCTCCGACGACGACGTCACTCAGCTGCAGGCCGAGATGTACGACGTCGTCGTCATCGCGTCCTCCGTGCAACCATCGGTGCTCACCAGCCGGCTGCGGGACGCCGTCGTCCCGATTCTCGTCTCCGAGCCGGCATTGTTCGACGACATGTCCATGGTCCCGCAGGGCGGGCGTGGTGAGCAGCCGTCCGTCTCGAGCGTGCGCATCGCCGATCCCGACCACCCGCTGGCGGGCGGGCTGTCGGGACGGGTGAAGGTGTTCGCGTCGGGGTCCCCAGTGAACTTCGGCAAGGACAGTGCGGCACCGGGTGCCGAGGTGGCGGCCACCGTGGTCGGAAATTCGAACCGGATGACCATCTTCGGATTCGACGCCGGACGGGCGCTGACGGATCGCCCTGCACCTGCACGACGGGTCGGCTTCTTCGCGTCCTACGCCGCTGAGCTGACGACGGACGGCGACCGTCTCGTCGCGGCTGCCATCGATTGGCTCGCCGCGCAAACCGAATCCACCGCGCGTCCGAAAGCGCTGTTGGTAGCGGGCAACGCCAACCCGCCCCGGAAAGACCTTCCCATCGCCGATCGCGTCGGCGCCGCGGGGTTGGAGCTCTTCACGGTCGCCGACGACGATGTCGGCACCGTCGACCCACGTCACTTCGCAGCCATCTTCATCTCGTCGTCTGTGGACCCCGTTCTAGTGGGCGACACGTTCAGGGACGCGCCGGTCCCGGTGGTTGTCTGGGAGGGATACCTCTTCGATGACATGGCGCTGAGCGCTTCGGGTGAGACCACACGAGATCGCGTGGCGGTGACCGTTGTCGAACCCGGGCATCCTCTGGCTGCCGGGCTGCCGGCCGGGAACGCCCAGGTGTACACGTCGGCCGAGAAGCTGTCGTTCGGCATGCCGGCTCCCGCCGCCACGGTCGTCGCTCACGAACCCGGCCATCCCGATCGCGCCGTGATCTTCGGCTACAACACCGGCGATGTCCGAGCCGATGGTTCGCCGACTCCCGCGCCGCGGCTCGCAATGTTCCCGTCCTTCGAGGGTGCGGGGGTCCTCACGTCTGGCGGTGTCAAGCTGATCGAAGCCGGGATCGACTGGGCCCTGGGCCGGCCGCAGACCCGGCTCGTTTCGACTGCCGCGAGCGGAGGGCCGTCCGACGGCGACAACTTCTCGGCCTCGATCTCGGACGACGGCGGGCTCATCGCGTTCGAGTCGTATTCGCGCGATCTCGTGCCCGGTGGAAGCAACGGTGACTTCCAGGTGTTCCTGCACGACACGAGGACCGGTGCGAACCGTCAGATCTCGCTCTCCGCGAGCGGCGAACAGGGTGACGGCGGAAGCTTCGCACCGGTCATCTCAGGCGACGGCAACGCCGTCGCCTTCTACTCCGACGCACGAAACCTCGTGGGTGTCGATACCAATCTGCGCGAGGACGTCTTCGTCCACGACATCGTCAGTGGGTTGACCACGATGGCATCCGTTTCGTCTCACGGCACCCAGGGTGACGACACCAGCAACGTGCCGTCGATCTCTGCGAACGGGAGTGTCGTCGCGTTCCAGTCGTTTGCCACCAATCTGGTCGCCGACGACACCAATGCCCAGCCCGACATCTTCGTGCGCGACGCCGTCACTGGCACAACGAGTCGAGTGTCGGTCTCGAGCACAGGAGAACAAGGCGACAGGGGTGCGTTCACGAACCCTGCGATTTCGGCCGACGGAAGGTTCGTGGCGTTCGGATCGGAGTCGACGAACCTCGTCGCGGGCGATTCCAACGGCGTGGCCGACGTCTTCGTCCACGACCGGATCACCGGCGTGACGACGCGTGTCTCAATGGCGTCGGACGCCACCGAATCGAACGGATCCAGTCACCTTCCGGCGATCTCTGCCGACGGTCAGATCATCGCCTTCGCGTCGGCAGCGAACAACCTGGTCGCCGACGACACCAACGGAGCGCAGGACATCTTCGTTCACGACACGTCCACAGCCACCACAACCCGGGTGTCGATCGCCACCGACGGAACTGCGGCCAACGGTGGCAGCTCCGTGTTCCTCGACGTGTCGGCAGACGGCGACAGCATCGCCTTCGCCAGCTGGGCGTCGAACCTGGTCGCCGACGACGCGAACGGTGAATCGGACGTCTTCGTCCATTCGCGTCAGACGGCATCGACCGTCCGCGCATCGGTTTCGAGCATGGGCACCGAGTCCGACGGCCACAGCTTCGGGCCATCGATCTCGGGGTCGGGAGAGTTCGTCGTCTTCCGATCGAACGCCACCACGCTCGTCTCCGACGACACCGGCGGCCGATCGCACGTCTTCTCTCACGGGCCGATCGGTTGAGGTAGCAGTTCAGCCAGACGCTGGTCGCGGGCCGATCTTCCCATTGGCCCGCTCGGCGGTGGAGGTGTGTGATCGGATTCGACTCAGGGAGGGGCGGCTCAGGAGTTGACGGCGGTGAGGATCAGGTTGCGGAGTTGACGGAGGCCGACCGACAGCGTGGTGAGGTCGACGCCTTCCGCACGACGAATCTCGGTGTGCATCGCCATCGCTCGGTTCACGGGCCGCTCGTTCGTCTCGATCCAGGCCGACGGGTCGCCGTCGGCCGTGGCGATCACACTCTCGGTCAAGCCGGCCATCGCAGCGAGGAGATCATCGCGCAACGCAGCACGGGCCTGGGTCTGCCAGCGGTCCGATCGGGGGAGCGCACCGATCCCGTCCCACAGCCAGCCGAGGTCGAACATGTCGAAGATCGACCAGTAGGTGCGTGCCACCTCCATCAGGTCGCTCTGCTGAGACTCGGCGATCTCGGTCACGTCGAAGCTGGTGTGGAGCCATGGCCAGTGGGCGGCCATGTCGGCGAGCGGTTCGGGGACGCCCTGCTCGATCCGCAGCGAACGCAGTGATGTGATCTCGTCGGCGACTCGGCCCGTGGCGACCTGCTCGACCGAGGTGGCCAACGTCGCGAACGGCTGCCGGTAGCGAGAGATCGCCGACTCGAGGTCGAGCGGCAGGCGCCGGTTGCGCAGGAGCCAGGTCGCGCAACGCTCGGCCATCCGGCGCAGATCGAGGAAGACGCCGATCTGCGCATCGAGGTCGAGGCCGACCAGTTCGTCGACCTGACCCCACTGCTCCTGGAACCCGGTGACTGCGCGAGCGATCACGAAGGCCCGCGCCACGTCGCTGATCCTCGCCCCCGTCCCCTCGGTCATGCGGTGGTCGAAGGAGATCCCCGACAGATTGACCATGTCGTTCACGAGCTTGGTCGCGACGATCTCCCGGCCGAGTCGATGGGACCGCAATACGTCGGGGAACCGGGTGCGCAGTGCATCCGGGAAGTAGGTGAGCAGGTCGTGCTCGAGGACCGGATCATCGGGAAGGTTCGACTCGAGGATCTCTTGGACCGCCACGTTCTTCGTGTAGGCGATCATCACGGCGAACTCGGGCGTGAACATGCCGCGCCCGCTCGACTGGCGCTCGGCGATCACCTTGTCCGTCGGGAGGTCCTCGAGCTGGCGATCGATCATGCCGTCGGCCTCGAGCGCGTCGAGGTAGCGGGCGTGCACGTTCACCATCGGCAGAGCCTGACGTCGAGCGATCATCAGTGCGAGCGTTTGATCGCGGTTGTCGTCGAGAACGAGCTCAGCGACGTCATCGGTCATCTCTTCGAGGAGCTCGTTGCGCTGCTTGGTCGTGAGATCGCCGCTCCGCACGAGCTCGTCGAGGGCGATCTTGATGTTGACCTCGTGGTCGCTGCAGTCGACACCCGCGGAGTTGTCGATCGCGTCGGTCGCGATCAGCCCGCCATGCTCGGCGAACTCGACGCGAGCGAGCTGCGTGAGTCCGAGGTTGCCGCCCTCGCCGACGATCGCGCATCGCAGTTCCGAGGCGTCGACGCGAACCGAGTCGTTGCCGCGGTCGCCCACGTCGTCGTCAGACTCCGTGGTCGCTTTCACGTAGGTGCCGATCCCACCGTTCCACAGGAGTTCGACCGGTGCGCGCAGGATGGCCGAGATCAGCTCGTCGGGTCGGAGCCGGACGATCGTCGGGGCGATGCCGAGTGCGCTGCGGCTTTCGTCGGTGAGTTCGATCGACTTCAGTGATCGGGGGAACACCCCACCGCCGTGAGAGATCAGTGATTCGTCGTAGTCGGCCCAGCTCGACCGTGGCAGCTCGAACAGTCGTCGTCGCTCCGCGAACGAGCTGGTCGGGTCGGGATCGGGGTCGAGGAACACGTGGCGATGGTCGAACGCGGCGACGATCTTGAGGTGGGGCGACAGGAGCATTCCGTTGCCGAAGACGTCGCCCGACATGTCCCCGACGCCCACGACGGTCAGCTCATCGGTCGCCAGGTTCTTGCCGAGCACCCGAGCGTGGCGGCGCACGCTCTCCCAAGCTCCACGGGCGGTGATCCCCATCGCCTTGTGGTCATAGCCGTTGCTGCCGCCGGACGCGAATGCGTCGCCGAGCCAGAAGCCCCGGCCCACGGCAATTTCGTTCGCGATATCGCTGAACGTGGCCGTGCCCTTATCCGCTGCAACGACGAGGTATGGGTCGGGTCCGTCGTGAACGACGCATCCGACCGGGTGCACGACCTCACCTCCAACTACGTCGTCGGTCACCGAGAGCAGTGCCGTGATGAAACGCCGATAGCGGTCGACGCCCTCGGCTCGAACGGCGTCGCGATCGCCCGGATCGGCGTGCGACTGCTTGACGACGAACCCACCCTTCGCGCCGACCGGGACGATCACGGCGTTCTTGACCATCTGCGCCTTGACCAGCCCCAGGATTTCGGTGCGGAAGTCCTCGGGTCGGTCACTCCAGCGCAGCCCGCCGCGGGCGATCATCCCTGCCCGAAGGTGGACTCCCTCGAGCCAGGGCGATGATACGAAGATCTCGAACGCCGGCCGTGGCTCGGGAAGGAACGCAACAGCGTTCGGGACGAGCTTGATGGCGATCTCCTCGGAATCGGTGAACGCGTTCGTCCGGACCGTTGCGTCGATGAGGGTGGCGAAGCCTCGACAGATCCGATCGTCGTCGAGGCTCGGCACGGCATCGAGCGCCGTGCTCAGCCGCTCGGCCGCAGCGGCCATCGCCGAGGTGCGAGCGTCGTGGTTCGCAGAGCTGGCCGGGTCGAATCTCGTGTCGAACGACTCGACCAGCAGACGAGCGATGTGGGGTTGCTCGATGAGCGCACGTTCGATGTACGAACGGCTGAACGGAAATCCTGCCTGGTGCAAGTACTGGTGATATGTGCGAAGCACTGCGACCTGGCGACGGTCGAGGCCGGCGAGCAGGATCAGCTGGTTCAGGCGGTCGGGGCCGACGGTGCCCTCCAGGAGCCCGACGAATGCATCCTGCACCTCTTGACGCTGACCCTCGTCGATTCTCGTGGTCGGCAGTCGCGCGTCGATCTCGTACAGGAAAACCGTCCCACGATCGCAGCGAAACTCCGAGGGTCGTTCCTCGAGCGCATGCAGCCCGAGGCGGTCGAGCACCGGGACCAGTTCCGCCATCGTTGCGCTGCGATCGCGGAGGAAGATCCGGAATCGGACGACGTCGTCGGGAGCGTCGACGGAACGACCGAACGCCGTAGCGATCCGTGATGCTCCATCGTCATCGAGGTCGACATCCAGGAGTGCGGCGACCTTGATGAGGTCGGACACCGCCGCCTCGGGCGAAACGCGAGCCTCGTAATCGGAGGGGATCGAACGGCGGACGTCGGCGAAGACGCGGCGACCCTCCACGTCGCCGAGCGCGTCGACGAGGGCACGAAGCGCTCGATCCTCCCAGGTCCGGGTCGCATCGTCGATCACGGCGGCAAGACGATCGAGGTCGACGTCATCGGTCGCTCGTACCGACGCGGAGATGCGCGCCAACGAGCTCGCGTTGAGGGTCGTTTCCACGTCGCGTACCTCGCCGCCGTAGTGCTCGGTCAGGATGTCGGCGACGCTGCCGGGGAGCTCCGCGTCGAATCGGGCGCGAGGCACGTGTGCGAGCACCGTCGTGAACGGACCCACGGGCTCGGCGACGTCGAAGACACGCACGATGCGCCGCTCCTGGATACCGACGATCCCCACGACGAGTTCGGCGAGTCCGTGCGTGTCGAGCTCGAACACGAGGTCTCGGGGCAGCGTCTCGACCGTGTTCTTGATCGCTCGACCCGTGTGGCTCTGCGCCGACACGCCGGCGAGGTGGAGGATCTCCGATGCTCGGTCGCCGATCGTCGGGATCGCGAACACGCTGTCGCGGTAGGCGCCGCTCCCGAGGAGGCCGACGAAGCGGTGTTCTCGGCCGCTTCCCTCCGGTCGAATCGCGAGAGACGTCATTCGAGCGTGACGATGAATCGTCGCCATCGCCTCGGTGCGAGCGATCACGACACACTCGTCGCCCGGGCGACTCGGCGGGTCGATCACGGTCGGATCGAGTTGGCCGCTCGGATCGTAGGAGCCGAGCACGCTGCCACGGTCGAGGACGAGTCCGTGAGCGGTCCGTTCGTAGCTGGCTGCGCCGAGGAAGACGAAGTGTGGGTCGGTCAGCCACTCGAGGAGTGGGTCGCCGACTGCGAGCTCGGCGAGTCGATCGCGCATCGGCAGGAAGTCGGCCACGATGCGTTCCACGTCGGCGATCGCGGAGCGCACCTCGGTTTCGACCTCTCGGCGCAGCGCAGGTGGGCACCGGTCGAACTCCATCTGCGTCCAGGCTTCGGTCCGCCCGCCCGTTCCGTGGTGGTCGCCAGGCTGCCCGGAGCTCGGCGACACACCGGTGATGGTGCCGCGATCGTCGCGCTGCACGTCGAGCATGGGGTGCACCAGCAGGTGGATGCCGAGACCGAAGCGTTCGAGGACCATTCGGACCGTGTCGACGAGGAACGGGATGTCGTCGGTGACGAACAGGAGAATCGACCGGTCCGTCTGCCAGCCGTCGTGCTCGAAGTCCGGTGACAGAACCTCGACCTGGAGGTCGCCCGCTCGACGAGTTCGGCCGAGGCGGAGATGTGCGAGTCCGGCTGCGTACACCACGTCGAGCGCGCGGTCCTCTGCGTCCTCGTCGGGGAGCTCGCGGTAGTAGTTGCGCAGGAACTCGCCGAGCACCGGGTCGTCGGGGTGTCGCTCGTCGGCGAGCGCCTCTAGCGCGGCCAGCGTGCGTACGTCGTCTCGATCGGTGCCCATGGGTCCCCTCCCACTTCGCTTGGTCGTCGCCGACCGTGCGAGCCAACCGTAGCCACCGTCGACGAGGCGACCCGGCTGCCCTGGGTCGCTCGTCCCGTTCGGTGCGACGAGAGGGGGCACGCCAGACTCGGCGACGATGGACTTCGACCTTCCGCCCGACGACCACCCGACCCGTCTCGCTGTCCGCGACTGGCTCGCCGAACACCCCGACCCGACCGGCAAGCAGCTGGCAGAGGCGGGATACGTGGTGCCGCACTGGCCCGCACCGTTCGGTCTCGCCGCCGACCCGATCGACCAGCTGGTGATCGACGATGAACTCGCGCGAGCGAAAGTGAGCCGACCGTTCAACCAGATCGGCATCGGGTGGGCGGCGCCCACCATCTTCCTCGCCGGGAGCCAGGAGCAACACGAGCGGTACCTGCCGAAGATCTTCTCCGGTGAGGAGTTCTGGTGTCAGCTGTTCTCCGAGACCGAGGCGGGTTCCGATCTCGCGAATCTGGCGTGTCGGGCGGAACGAGATGGCGACGAGTACGTCATCAACGGTTCCAAGATCTGGTCAAGCGGTGCACACCACGCCCAGTTCGGGATCCTCATCGCCCGCACCGACCCCGATGTCCCCAAGCACAAAGGTGTGTCGTATTTCATCATGCCGATGGACGCGGAAGGCCTGTCGATGAGTCCGATCGTCGACATGACGACGGCCCACTCGTTCAACCAGGTGTTCTTCGACGACGTGCGGATCCCCGTGGCGAACCGCGTCGGGGACGAGGGGGACGGGTGGCGACTCGCGAAGGTCACGCTCTCCAACGAACGCGTCTCGCTGTCATCGGCCGGGTCGATGTGGGGCGTCGGACCGTCCGCGGAGCATCTGCTGCAACTCCTTCGCGAGGCCGGCGGACTCGACGACCCGATCCTGCGGCAACGAGCGATGGACGTGCACATCGAAGCGGAACTGCTCCGCCTCAACCGCTTCCGCAGCCTGAGCGCCACGCTGCAGGGCAAGACGCCGGGGCCCGAGGCCTCGATCCAGAAGATCATGGCCGACGACCACGGACAACACGTGCTGGCGCTCGCGAAGGACATTGCCGGCGCCGACGGGATGCTCGAAGGGTCCGGGCCGCCGGGAGCGGTGCCCTCGTCGATGCACGGAACGCCGACCGAGAACAGATTCAAGGATCGCGATCGGCCGTTCCCCGACGTCGACTCGATCTGGCACTACGGCTATTTGTTCAGTCCTGCGCTCACCCTCGGCGGTGGCACCTTTGCTGTACAGCGCAACATCGTCGCCGAGCACGTGCTCGGGCTGCCGAGAGAACCCAACATCCAACGGGGCCTCACGTGGTCGGAGTCGCAACGCGCCTGACCTCGGGTCGCATCGTCGACTCGACGGCGCCCTCGCTCGCTACTGTGTCGCCCCGTGACGAAGCAGAACCTGGCGTTCGGGATCGACATCGGTGGAACGGGGATGAAGGCGGCCATCGTCGATCTCGCTACGGGTGAATTGGCGAGCGAGCGCTACCGGATCGATACGCCCCAGCCGGCGACACCGGAGGCGACGGCTGAGGTCGTCGTCGAGCTCGTCCGTCATCACGAATGGACCGGAACGGTGGGCTGTGCCTTTCCCGCAGTGGTCCGCAACGGAATCGTCGGCTCGGCGGCGAACATCGACGAGTCGTGGTTGGATGTCGATGCTGACCGTGTCTTCACCGAGGCACTCGGCGAAGCGGTGCACATGATCAACGATGCCGACGCCGCTGGTCTCGCCGAGGTCCGTTACGGCGTCGCGGCCGCTCGGTCCGGAGTGGTGATGATGCTCACGTTCGGGACCGGGATCGGCTCGGGGCTCTTCGTCGACGGCACGTTGGTCCCGAACACCGAGCTCGGGCACCTGGAACTCGACGGGTACGAGGCCGAGAAGCGCGCTGCGGCGAGTGCCAAGAAGCGCGACGACCTGTCGTGGGACGAGTGGGGCGCGCGGGTCAACACGTATCTCCTTCACGTCGAGCGCTTGTTCTCGCCGGACCTCTTCGTGATCGGCGGCGGCGCGAGCAAGAGGATGGAGAAGTGGATGGACCAGGTCGACATCGAGGCCGAGATCGTGCCCGCCTCGATGCTGAACAACGCCGGCATCGTCGGCGCTGCCCTCGTCGCGCCCTAGACCGCGGCCGTCAGCTGCGGAGTGCCGCGATGCGGTCTTCGATGGGCGGGTGCGAGGCAAAGAACTTCGCGAGACCCGATGCCTTGCTCGGTCGGATGCCGAACGCCGCCACCTGCTCGGGGAGATCGTCGGGGACCTGCTGACGCTGCAGCGCCTGCAGCGCCGAGATCATGTTCGCGTTGCTGGTGAGCACGCCCGAGTCGTGGTCGGCGCGGAACTCCCGGCGCCGACTGAACCACATCACGATCATCGAGGCGAAGAAGCCGAAGACGACCTGCAGGACGATCACGACGATGAAGTAGACGCCCCGCCCATCGCGGCCGAGTGCATTCGTGACGACGTTCGCGACCAGACGCGAGAGCAGGATC
>JBGCFW010000238.1:0-2720 GCA_045107155.1 Ilumatobacter sp.
GAGGTGTATTCCTCCTGCGAGGCTGCGAGGAATCCGTCAGAGGACAGCCGCTCGAATTCGGTGTCGACTCGGCGGGCCATCTGAGCAATGGTGAAGCCCTCGGGGAAGGTGACGTTCTTCGAGGTCTGGGCCGGCGGCACGCCGAAGCGGCCCATGACGTTGCCCATGTGATCGTCCGGGCGAATCTCGTAGTAGCCGGGCACCAGGTCGATGCCGCCCTTGTTCTCGACGTACTGCACGAACACCCCGGCGTCGGACACGAAGCCCTCGTCCTCGAGTCTGTCGGCAAGTGATTCGAGGGTTTCGCCCTCGGCCACGGTGAACCCTTGCACGGGGCCGGCTTCACCGGGCGGGTTGATGCGTTGCAGGTACCACCAGCCGACGCCACCCGCAATCAGAATGGCGACGATGGCCAGCAACATGCTGCCGTAGACAGCCCACTTGAGGGGGCGGGTCTGGTGCCTCAGCCGTTCGACCGTTCCGGTGCGATCTGCATTGTCCCACGGGTCCGTCGGCCAGTCGATCGCCGGGCGGTCCTCGGCATCGACCTCGGACTCGGGAAGGAGTGGATCCAGCTGAGGCATTTCGCCAGAGTAGTTGGCCAGGTGTTGCGACGGTGGTCAAGCCACGCCTGGAGAATCACCGCTGCGGCAGCCTTGTCGACGACCTTGCGACGCTGCTTGGCGTCGAGGCCGACTTCCATCATGTGTCGCTCGGCGGTGACCGTGGTGAAGCGCTCGTCGTACATCACCACAGGAACGCCGACGTTGTCCTCGAGTTGCTTGGCCTCTTTGATCGCACCCTTGGCCGCCGGGCCGTGCGTCCCGTCGAGCGACAGGGGCAGCCCGACCACCACCACCTCACACTCCTCCAGCTTCACGAGCTTCGCGATCTCGGCGTGGTCATGGCGCCGACTCTTGGAGCGGTGCACAGTGGTGAGCGCCGAGGCAATGGTGCCGGAAATGTCGGATACAGCAATGCCGATCCGCTTCGACCCCAGATCCACGCCGAGGGCGCGCACGCCCGGAACACGGGTCATGAGAAGTCGGGAATGGCCGCCGCCGCAATGCCGAGCGCTGCAGGGATCCCCGCAGGGTCCTTACCGCCCGCCTGGGCAACGTCGCCCTTGCCGCCCCCACCGCCGCCAACCGCCTTGGCGGCATCCTTCAGCAGCAACGAGGCCGGGCTCTTCGAGTCCTTGGGCACCGCTGCGATGATCGACACGCCGCCCGACGGAGTTTCCCCAGCGATCACCACGGTGTGCACATCAGGCTGGTTCCTCACCGCAATCGCCAGTTCGCGCAGTTCGCCAGGGTCGAGCTGATCGACCTGTGTGACCACGACGCCGTCGTTGGCGATCTGAGCAATCTCGACCGCTCGTCCCATCGCCAACTGCGAGCGCAGTGCCTTGATCTCGCCCTGCAGGGCCTTGATCTCGTCGAGCTTGCGCTGCACGCCGTCGCGGACCTCGTCGGTTCCCGTGCCGACCATGCCGGCGATCTCGCCGATGAGGGCCTCGTCGTGCTGCAACAGCGCGACCGATCCCGCTCCGGTGAAGGCTTCGATGCGGCGCAGATTCGATCCGATGGAGGATTCGTTGACGACCTTGATCATGCCGATGTCACCGGTGGAACGTACATGGGTGCCACCGCACAACTCGATCGTGTCGCCAGCTTCGAGCACACGCACGATGTCGCCGTACTTGTCGCCGAAGAACGCAATGGCGCCCAGCGCCTCGGCCTCGTCCTTGGTGGTCTCGAAGGATCGTGTGGCACTGCTGGCGAGCGTTTGTGCGTTGGCGATCGCTTCGATCTCGGCGATCTGATCCGGCGTGACGGCCTCGTAGTGCGAGAAGTCGAAACGAAGACGGTCGGGTCCGACCCACGAGCCGGCCTGCTTGACGTGTTCGCCGAGTACCCGGCGCAGCGCGTCATGCAGCAGGTGCGTGCCGGTGTGGTTGCGCCGAATCTTCTCGCGCCGATCGACGTCGATCGCTGCCTCGCAGGTCTGGCCGGCCGTGACCGTGCCGTCGACGACGCGAGCGGTGTGGCGGCGCAGGTTGGGGATGGCGAAGGTGCAGTCGAGCACTTCGGCGGTGCCGGTGTCGGTCGTGATGGTGCCGGTGTCGCCGATCTGGCCGCCTGATTCTGCGTAGAACGGGGTCCGATCGAGGAAGATCTCGACCAGACCGTCGTCGGCTTCCAACACCGCCAGCACGCGGGCCTGGGCGGCGTCGTCGGTGTAGCCGAGGAACTCGGTCGTTCCGAACTGGGTGGCCACTTGGCGGTACTGGTCGAGCGTTGCGTCATCGACAGCACCCTTGGCAGCCGCCTTCGCTCGTGATCGCTGCTCGTTCATCTCGGCGTTGAAGCCATCGAGGTCCACCGCGACTTCGCGCTCCGACGCGATCTCCTGGGTCAACTCCAGCGGGAAACCGTACGTGTCGTGCAGCAGGAAGGTGGTCGACCCGCTGAGCTGCTCCGCGTCGTCTTCCAGCGCGGTATCCAGGATCGACAGGCCGTTCTTGAGCGTGTGACGGAAGCTCTCCTCTTCACGCGTGATCACGTTCTGGATGAAGTCCTGGTTCTTCAACAGGTCGGGGTAGGCGTTCGACATGACCGAGATGGCGGTGTCGGTGAGCGACGGCATGACGAGCTGGTCGGTGCCGAGGAGGTATGCGAACCGCACCGCACGCCGCAGGATCCGGCGCAGCACGTAGC
>JBGCFW010000239.1:0-5606 GCA_045107155.1 Ilumatobacter sp.
CGCTCGCTCGACGTCTTCGATCGCCGAGATCAGCGCGGCGATCTGTGCGTCGTTGTCGGCGATGTCGATGTTCAGGGCGTAGCGCAGGGTCGGGTTCGGCCCGCACACCCTCCAGGCCACTTTGATCGTCGGGTTCGGGCGGGTCCCCGTTGAGAGCGCGGTGGCGCGATCGAGGAGCAGGTCGTACGGACCTGCTGTGGGCTCGGCTCCCAGCGGTGCCGGATCGAACGAACCTGGGTCGACGGTCTTCGTCACCGCTGCGGTTCCACTCGGAGCGGGCGCACCGGACGCGAGGAAGTACCCGGTGGCATCGACGACCAGATGCGTCTGCATGCTCGACTCGAACCGCACGCGACCGTCATCGGGATCGATCGAGGTGATCGCGTGGTTCGGAACCGTCTGGCCGCTGCGCGAGGTGTTCAATGCTGAGGTCGGCGGCTCGGCGGTGCCGGTGCCCCACGCCTTGAGGAATCCGCGTTGTGACGGCGCCGTGGCGGTGAGGTTCAGCGCGACGGCCGTGGCGGCGCCGTCTGGCACGTCGAGCCGTCCGTCGACGCGAAGGTCGACCGGCGTGGATGCACGCAGGCGCTGGCCATCGGTTGGGCCGCTCGAGTTCCGAGTGTCGAGGAGACGGCCGGGCGTGAAGGGAACGAAGAGCCCGGCGGTGTCGACCTCGGCGCTGGGCCCGGTGAAGAAGCCCGTGACATCGATGATCATGCCGCCCGCCATGGAGGACGAGACCTTCACTCGTCCGCTGTCCACGCCGACGACGACTTGGTTGCTCGTGTCGGTGTCCGCTTGCTGGACGTTGACGTTCGAATGGCCCGGTTCGGGGTCGTCAGCGGGCCACACGCGGTAGAAGCCAGGGCCGCGGGCCTTGACCGAGGTGAGGTTGAGGACGACCGCTGTGGCATCGGACGGGACCCCGAACGGGCGGAGGTCGACGGTCACCGGGCGCCCCGCCGCGAGGTCGGGGACGCCGGGCTCGCGGGTGTCGGTGACCCGAGTCGGCGGGAGCGGTTCGAAGCGCCCTTCGGCAGATGCCACCGATTCGACGAACACGCCGAGCACGTCGATGATCACGTCGGAGATCGCGGAGGAGTAGGTCGAGATTTTCCGGTCGAGTCCGAGAGGGGCAATGACCAGGTTGGGGGTGGTGTGGCCGACGAAGTCGAGGTTGTTCGTCGAGGTGAACGGTCGCTTGCCGCCGGTGGGCCACGTGGTCCCGAATCCGACGGATCCCGCGTTCACGTAGGTCATGTTGACGACGACCGCGGTGATGTCGTCAGCGGAGACGCCGGCGCGTTGTGCCACGCCGGTGTCGGTGATCGGGTCGATCGAGAACGCCGAGCGTTGCCACAGCCGGCGAATCAATGGGTCGGTACGGGTGTCGACGACGCGAACCGGGTTGATCGGGATCAGCCGGGAGGCAGGGTTGGTGAGTGCGTCGCCGACCACGGCGGGGCTGGTGGCCGCTGCTGTCGCTGCCGGCTCTTCGGCCGCCGTGGGCCCCGATTCGCCGATCGATGTGACCGTGATGGTCGAGGCGAGCGCAGCGATCAGTGCGAAACGTCCGACACGCGTGGTTCGACCTGATGACATCACCAGGAGAACCTATTCGGCAACGACGGGCGCGCCGACTCGCCGGTCGCGATTTCGGTGGTGCCTCCCCTGGGTCTCGAACCCAGAACCAATGGATTAAAAGTCCACTGCTCTACCATTGAGCTAGAGAGGCGTGTAGCTGTGCGTTCGTACCGCGCACGCGAGCGTAGAGGCCTTGTCGTCGGTTCGGACCGGCTCGACGAGCGACCCGATCATCCCGTGTCGGTCGGGGTGCCCAAACCTTTGATCCGGCCGTTCTACACTCGCGTGCATGACGGAGATGTCCGACGGTAGGTCGGCCCGACGCGAACGCAACCGGAACGCGGTGCTCGATGCACTGGTCGACCTCACCACCGAGGGAGCCGACGACCCATCGATCGATGACATCGCCGATCGCGCTGGTGTGTCGTATCGGTCGGTCTATCGATACTTCAAAGATCGCTCCGAGATGATGGACGCCGCGACCGACCGGGCTCTCGCGTGGATGCAGCCGCTTCTGCTCAACGCCTCAGGGCCGGTGTCGCCGGACGATCCGCTCGATCACCGAATCGATTCGATCGTCGATGCCCGGGTCGAGGTCTACTTCCAGATCGCCGACATGGTCCGTCAGGCGATGATCCAGTCGTTCTCGAACCGGAAGATCAACGAGATCCTCACCGACGCTCGCCAAGCGTCACGCGAACAGATTCGTGACCGGTTTCGATGTGAACTCGACGCGTTCAGTGAACGAGAGTGCGAGCTGCGGATCACCGCGATCGACCAGGCGCTCAGCTTTCTCGGGATCGACCACGTGATCGCCGAACGGAATCACACGCGCGAGGAACTCGAGCGCTACCTACGCGGAGCGATCCGCGCCGCCATCACCGTTCCCGAAGTCGGCACCTGACAGTTCCCGCTCACCGCTGACCACGGCGTCGACGATTCGTCTGGCGACCGCGGCAGGGTCGAGCCCGGTCGGCATCTGAGGGGCGGTCCCCGCGAGCGGTCGCGTCGCCAACCCTGTCTCGGTGTGGGGAGGGCGAGCGTCGACCACGAGTACTTTGCGCCTGCGCCACTCCTTGGCGAGCGCGATCGTTGCAGCGTGCACCGCGGACTTCGACGCGGAGTACGCCGCCATGCCGGGCATCGGTGCTTCCGCGACGATTCCCGACACGTTGACGAAGAAACCGCTGGTGTCGGCGAGGAGGTCGCCGACTCGCCGGGCCAACCACAGCGGCCCCATCGTGTTGGTGAGCATCAGTTCTTCGACGGTGACGTCGTCGGTGTCGAGCACGTCGCCGAACGCGACGATGCCAGCCGCGACGACGACGCCGTCGAGTCGCCCGTAGGCGTCGCGCACGTGCGTGGTCAGGACGTCGCCTGCTCCGCAGTCACGGAGGTCGAGCACGATGTCGTTGCGCTCGGAGCGCCCGGCGGTGACGACCGTCGCGCCGCGAGCGCGCAGTTCCTCGCTGATCGGTGTGCCGAGTCCGCCGGTGCCGCCGACGACGGCGACGACGGCTTCGTTCAGGTCACGTTGCTTGGCCATGGACGGGATGGTTCCCCGAAGTGGCCAGCGCCACTCGTCAGGTCAGCCGTTCCCGCCACCATCGCCGTCGACTGCTGTCGTCGGCGGTGCCGTCGACGTGGTCGTCGAGGCGTCACCCGTCGGGTCCGCTGCGATGGTCGTCGACGTCGTGGTGGTCGATGTCGTCGTCGTCGCCGCAGTGGTCGGCGGCGACGTGGTCGAGATGTCGGTGAGCAACGTGGTGGTGGTCTCGGGGACGGTGGTGGTGGTCTCGGGTACCGTCGACGTCGTGGTCGCGTTCGGATCGGCGTAGTCGAATGACGGCAACGAGTCGCGCTCGCTCACGTTCTCGGGCTCGTCGACGCCGTTCCACACGAGGATCCGATCGCCGATCGAGATCGTGTCCTGGAAGTACTCCGAGATGTGCATCGGGATCCGCACGCAGCCGTGGGAAGCAGGCTCGTTGGGAACCTCGAGCGCTCCGTGCACCGCGATCCCGTAGTTGAAGTAGACGGGGTCCCACATGCCGCCGAGCGGGCTGACTCGCTTGCCCGTGACCTGGCGGTCGTAGGTGAACACGCCGCCGGGGGTCTTCGCGAGGGCGCAGATCTCCTTGGTGACCGGCTCGTCGAGTTCGCGGCCCTGTGCGTCGGTGTCGTAGGTGGCGGTCTCGCAGTACTCGACCGGTCGGCCTGCCGCATCGACTTCACCCGAGGAGATGTGAGAGATCAGGGTCGGAACGTCGCGTTCGAAGACGACCATCACCTGCTCCTCCAAGTAGACCTCGGTGTGATCGGCTTGGCCGTTGGTGGAGCGGCGCGGTGCGATGCCGACATCGCCGAACATGGTCGCCCACGTCGCCTGGTCGACGCGGCCCGTCGCTTCGGCACGCGGCGTCTGAAGGACCAGCTTCTCGAACGCCCACACGGCCTGCTTCGTCATCAACCCGTAGATGCCGTCTGAGGGGCCTGGATCGAAGCCCAGCTGATGCAGCCGCTCTTGCATGCGTTGCACGTCGGCCGATGCCATCCCCTCGGACAGGGTCTGGGCGAGCGGTGGCACCTCGATTGCTGCGACGGTCGACGTGGGCGCCTGCGATTCCGTTGCGGTGGTGGGTTGGGGCGTGAACGGCGCAACGGTCGCCGATGGGAGCGAGGTGGCGGCCGTTTCGTCATCGCCGCCGGTTGCTCCGACCACGCCCACGCCCACGATCGTCACCACCAGCGCTGCTGCCGCGACGAGCGGGGCGCGCGATGCCGCGCCGACGTCTGTCGGGCGACGGTCACGCGGGGCGCGACGAACGGGGCGATGTTGCGATTCGATGACGACAATCTACTGCCGCAATCTCGTGTTCGGTGGGCGGAAACCGGCGGAAATTCGTGATGAGGGACGTGCGTCTCTCTCGACACTGGGCGCACGCGACGGTTCGCCCTGTACGCCGCGGCCGAGGATGATCACGCGACTGCCAGGATCGGGTCGTCCCAGTCGCTCCAGTCGGTTCCCAGGGCCCGGCGCACCTCGTGTGCGGCGATGTCTCGGTGGTTGCGGACCGTCCGGGCCGTGACACCGCGGAGCTGGGCCACGGCGGTGGTCGACCCGTGTTCCGCCAGCGATCGGAGGAGGTCCAGGTCGTGATCGGTGACACCGGCGAGGCCTGCGGCCCGGATGGTCGCGGCGAGCGCGGTGGCGGCATCGATTCGTGGTGTCGATGACGGGCGGAACGCGAAGGCTTCCTGAGCGACGGGAACTTCGTCGTGCGATCGGCGCCTCGAGTCGCGCCGGAGACTGATCCAGAGACTGTCGGAGATCAGCGCCGGCGCGATTCTGCTGGGGCGTCGAGACGGATCGAACCCGTGGATCGCTTCCCAGGCGCCACTGATCACCACATCGACCGGATGGGTGCTGTCCGTCGCCCGCCAGCGACGAGCCGCGGCGACGAGGCCGGGGAGGAGGCGCTGCAGCACGACGCGGGTGGCCAGCGGGTCGGAGGGTGCGAGCGCCACCAGAGCGCGGAGCCGTTCGTCGCCCAGACCGGCTCGATCGCCGGCCGTGGCATCGACGACGTCATCGACGTCGGTCGTGGTCGGGGGGAGGGCGACCAGGTCGTCCGCGATCCACCTCCGCACGGTGCGCCGAGCCGATCGGCGACGCCGCAGGAGCGCCCACTCTCGATCGAGTTCGTCGAGGAGCGGTGTCGAACGTCGTGGAGCGTTCGTTCGGCGGCTGGAGTCGGTGGCCGTCTCTGGGTCGGTGGTCGTCTCTGGGTCGGCGTTGACGTTCATGACGGGCACCGTGACCGCAGCGCATCACCGGTCCCATCACTGCGCTGGGCGCTGCGGCCACAATCGGTTCACCGCCTGACTCACTCGGCCACAGACATCCCTGTGAGTCCTCATCGCCCCTGGTCAAGAGGTGTGTTCGGCGCGACGTCGCCCTTTCCGATCCCTGAGACTCCGTACCCATGGCGTGGCGTGGATCGCACGACACTTCCTCCTCT
>JBGCFW010000024.1:0-13183 GCA_045107155.1 Ilumatobacter sp.
GGCCACCTGATGGCGGAGCTCATCGAGGCCGTCGAGTCGGGCCACGACCACGATGCCGAACCCCTCCAGGTCTCGGCCCGGTCCACGGGTCTCAACCTCGACCTGGGGACCTTCAGCCGCAACCGATCGATCAACGCCGACTCGTCGATGTCCGTCCACGGCTGACGGCTCTCGAGCGCTCCGCGGTCAGCTCCGCATGCGCGAGCCGGACGGGTCGAAGGGCGCGTCGTCGAGGCGAGTCGCCGAACGCATCTCACCGATCACTTCGATCTGCCACGGACCGTCGCTCGCGGCGTGTTCGGCGGGCACGTAGCCGAGCGCGATCGACAGACCGCTGTGATGTGCGAAGCCGCCCGAGGTGACCCAACCGACCACCGTCTCGTCGCCCGGTCGCCCGATGGAAATCGGTTCGTTGCCGATGCAGTCGGCAGCACTGTCGCCCTCTCCCGGATCGACCGAGAACGTCACGAGGCGTCGGACGGGCCCGGCCTCACGAGCGGCGAGCGCAGCGTCGCGACCGATGAAGTCGCCTTTCGCCGCGGCGTCGAGCTTCACCATCCAGCCCATGTTCGCCTCGAACGGGTCGTAGATCGGGCGGTACTCGGTCGCCCACGCGCCCCACGCCTTGTCGAAGCGCATCGAGTCGAGCGCTCTCGCTCCGAACGGTGCGATCCCGTCGGCCGACCCTGCTTCCATGAGGGTGTCGAACAGCTGTTGTTGGTATGACGCAGCGCACCAGATCTCGTAGCCCAGGTCGCCGGTGAACGTGACGCGGCCGAGCACGCACGGGACGCTCCCGACCCAGGTGTCGCGGACGTCGAGGAACCGGAGCGCCTCGTTCGACACGTCGATGTCGACCAGTGATGCGAGCACGTCGCGCGATGCCGGTCCGGCGATCGAGAGCCCGGTCAGCTCGTTGCCGCAGACTCGCAGTTGGACCGAACCGTCAGCTGGCAGCTCCTGGCGGAACCAGCGCTCGTGATACTGCTGCGCGACGCCTGACCCGAAGATCATGAATCGCTCCGTGCCGAGTCCGTCGACGAGCGCGCCCACGGTGAAGTCGCCGATGAGCTTCCCCTGGCGATTGAGCATCGGTGACAGCGCCAACCGACCGGACTTCGGGATCGTGTTGGGGAGCAGATGGTCGAGCCAGGCCCGCGCGCCGCTCCCGGTGACCTCGTACTTCGCATACCCGGTCGTCTCGAACACGCCGACGCCGCTGCGAACGTTCGCGACCTCCTCGGCGACCACGTCGAAGGCGTTCGAACGCCGGAACGTGACGTCCTCGACGGGCTCGGCACCGTCACGCTGGAACCACAACGGCACCTCGAGCCCGTACGACGCGCCCCACACCGCGTTCCGCGCGGACAGGCGATCATGGATCGGCGACGTCATGTGCTCGCGAGCGGCGGGCAGCTCCTCGTTCGGGAAGGTGATCCGGAAGCGGCGGCCGTAGTTCTCGCGCACCTTTGCGTTCGTGTAGCGCGGTGTCGCCCAGTCGCCGAAGCGGGCGTTGTCCATTCCCCACACGTCGAAGCCTGGATCGCCGTCGATCATCCAGTTGGCCATGCTGAGGCCGACACCGCCGCCTTGGCTGAGCCCGGCCATCACGCCACACGCGAGCCAATGACCGGGCTGGCCCTTGACGGGTCCGATGAGCGGGTTGCCATCGGGCGCGAACGTGAACGGTCCGTTGATCGTGTCCTTGATCCCGATCTCGGAGAAGATCGGGAAGTGCCGGAACCCGACATCGAGGTTCGCAGCGATGCGTTCGAGGTCGGGTGTCAGGAGCTGCGCCCCGAAGTTCCAGTCGGTGGTGTGCGGTGACCACGGCACACCGCCGCGCTCGTAGGTACCGAGCAACAGCGAGGTGCCTTCCTCACGCATGTAGATCTCCCCGCCCAGGTCCATCACGTGAAAGCCGGTGAGCGACGACTGTTCCCGCCACTCGGCGAGTTCGGGCACCTCCTCGGTGATGAGGTACATGTGCTCCATGGCGAGCACCGGGATCTCGAGCCCCGTCATCCGTCCGACTTCGCGTGCCCACAGTCCGCCGGCGTTGACGAAGTGTTCGCAGTTGATCGTGCCGAGGTCGGTGTCGTTGCGGGTGTCGTGAACGTGGAGGTCCCACGTTCCGTCGCCGGCTCGGGTGATGTCGTGAACCCACGTGTGCTTCGCGATCTCCGCGCCCCGCATGCGTGCGCACTCGGCGTAGGCGTGCGTGACACCGGACGGGTCGACGTGGCCCTCGTGCTGATCGACCATGGCCCCGACGAAGTGACTCGGGTCGAGGAACGGCACCATGTCGTGTGCGTCGGCGGCCGAGATGAGCTCGGTCTCCATCCCGAGGTAGCGACCACGAGCGTGGGCCATGCGGAGGAAGTCCATCCGCTCGGGCGAGTCGGCCAGCACCAACCCACCGGTCAGGTGGATGCCACAGTCTCGGCCCGACTCGGCCTCGATGGTCGTGTACAGGTCGATCGTGTAGCGCTGGAGCGCGGCGACGTTCGGATCACCATTGAGCGTGTGCATCCCGCCCGCCGAGTGCCAGGTGGAGCCGTGGGTCAGTTCCCGGCGCTCGACCATCATCACGTCGGTCCAGCCGGCCAGTGCGAGGTGATACAGCACGGACGCGCCGACGACGCCGCCCCCGATCACGACCACCTGTGCCTGTGTCTTCATGTCACGCTTCCTCGTTCGTCGGGTTCCCGGTTGCGACCCGGGTTCAGTAGTCGGTCTCGACGCCACCTTCGCTCACGCGCCGATCGACGAAGTCACGGAGCTCGGCGCGGACCGCGTCGTCGATCGGTGGTTCCTCGTACTCGGCCAGGATCTGGCGAGCCGTCGCGTTCGCTCGGGTGCGCGCATCGGGGGTCCCTGCCTCGGTCCACGACTCCCAGTTGCGCCAGTCACTCACCATCGGTGAATGGAACTCGGTCTCGTAGCGGGCCTGCGTGTGGGCTTCACCGAAGAAGTGGCCCGCCGGGCCGACCGCCGCGATCGCATCGACGGCGAGGGCATCGTCGCTCACGTCGAGCGGTTCGAGGAAGGCGCTCACCATGTGGAGGAGATCGGCATCGATCACCATCTTCTCGAAGCTGGCGTGGAGCCCACCCTCCATCCAGCCGGCACCGTGCATCACGAAGTTCGCGCCACCCATGATCGCGCCCCACAGCGCCCACATCGTCTCGTAGCCGGCCTGGGCATCGACGGCGTTCGACGCGCTCACCGCCGACGAGCGGTACGGGATGCCGTAGTGCCGTGCAAGCTGTCCGCCGACCAACGACGACTTCGCGTACTCGGGCGTCCCGAACGCCGGAGCGCCCGAGCGCATGTCGACGTTCGACGTGAAGCCGCCGTAGACCGCCGGCGCTCCGGGCCGGACGACCTGCGTGAATGCGAGACCGGCGAGCGCTTCCGCGTTCTGTTGGACGAGCGCACCGGCCAGGGTGATCGGCGCCATCGCACCGGCGAGCGTGAACGGGGTGATGATGATCACCTGGTTGCGCGCCGACATCTGGATGACGCCTTCGAGCATCGGGTGGTCGTAGCGAAGCGGCGAGGAGGCGTTGATGATCGACGAGATGCTCGGCTCGCGATCGAACGTGTCGTCGTCGATCCCGCGAGCGATGCGCACCATCTCCATCGCGTCGAGGTTGCGTTCCTTGCCGAGCGAGTAGACGTGGAACGACTTGTCGGAGAGGGTGTGCGCGTCGTACGCGGCTTCGAGGTGACGGATCGACGGGTGGAGGTCCACCGGTTCGACGGGGTAGCCCGCGAAGGTGTGGATCGAGTTGAGCATCTGACCGATGCGCAGGAAGTCGCGGTAGCCGTCGCGGTCGCCGGGCCGGCGGATCCCTTCCAGATCGACGTAGTTCGGCGGGCTGGCGACCGACGCGTACATCACGTGGTCGCCGCCGATGATCAGGTCGCGTTCCGGCGAGCGACCGTGCAACGTGAACTCGCTCGGGATCGTGGCGATGAGTTCACCGACGAGCTCGGGGTCGAAGCGGACGCGGTCGCCGTCGACACTCGCACCCGCAGCCAGCAGGAGACGCCGAGCTTCCGGGTGCAAGAAGTCGACGCCGATCTCGCGCAGCACTCGGAGCGAGGCGTCGTGGATTGCCGCGAGCTCGTCGTCGGACACGACAGCTGTCGGCGCGAGGCGTCGCTTCGGTTGCGCGAAGGACGGCTGATCGCCGACCACACTGCGAACTCGCTTGGGCCCTCGGCTGCGGCGTCGGCGTTCGCTCACGGAGCGAACGTAGTCCGCGGCACCATTTCTGGTCTCGGGTGTGCACATGACAAACATCGATGGTGGCGTGTCCTCGATTCGAGCCGGATGCGTCGGTCTGGTCGGCTCGGTTTCACGCGTTCGGAGCGAAACCGTCACAGATGTTCAGTAGGTTCGACTCATGTTCGCCGTCCTCGATCTGGGTCTCGACCTCGATGTGTGGCCGTGGGTGTGGCTCGGGGTCGCTGTCGTGTTCGCGCTCATCGAGGTCACGATCCTCGCCGGGACCTTCGTACTCCTGCCCTTCGCCCTCTCGGCGTTCCTGGCCGCGCTCGCCGGCTGGTACGACGCCCCGATCGAAGCGCAGTGGTCGATCTTCGTGTTCGGCGGCGCCGTGCTCTGGGCACTGTTCTGGAGGTATGCGAAACGCTTCATGGCCGAGCACACGAATCCCGAGGGAGTCGGCGCTGACCGGCTCGTCGGCATGATCGCGATCGTCACGGCCACGATCGACCCTGACGACATCGACCGACGCGGCCGCGTCAAGGTCGCCGGCGAGGACTGGGGTGCGCTCGTCGACGGCGGGTCGGTGATCGCCGACGGGTCGAAGGTTCGCATCACCTCGATGGCGGGCACCCGCGTGATGGTCGAGGCGGTGCCGACCGACTTCGACGCACCCCCACCCACCTCGCCGCCGATGGCCCCACCATCCTCGGCGAACTCGTCCGAACCCTCTTCTGAATCCCCACCCCCGTCTGAAGGAGCGTCCTCGTGATCGCCATCGTCATCGGAATCATCGCCCTCTTGGGGATCATCGTCCTCGTCGCGGCGGTCAAGATCGTCCGCCCCTATCAGCGGGGCCTCGTCGAACGACTCGGCAAGTACAAGACCACCGAGGAGCCTGGCCTCCGGCTGATCATCCCCTTCATCGAGACGATGCAGCTGATCGACATGCGCGAACAGGTGGTCGACGTGCCGCCGCAGGAAGTGATCACCGCCGACAACGTCGTGGTGTCGGTCGACGCCGTCGTCTACTACGAGGCGACCGACCCACAGCGACTCGTGTACAACGTCGCCGACTTCTTCACAGCGATCACGAAGCTCGCGCAGACCAACCTGCGAAACCTGATCGGCGACATGGAGCTCGACAAGGCGCTCACGTCGCGCGACACGATCAACACGCAGCTCCGTGAAGTGCTCGACGATGCCACCGACAAGTGGGGCGTTCGCGTCGTGCGCGTCGAGATCCAGCGCATCGATCCGCCGCCGGACATCGTGTCGGCGATGCACGCGCAGATGCGCGCCGAACGCGACCGTCGAGCGACGGTCACCGAGGCAAAGGGCTACCAGGAGGCATCGATCGCGCGAGCCGACGGTGAGCAGCAGGCTGCGGTGCTGTCGGCGCAGGGTCGCAAGGAAGCCTCGATCCTCGATGCGCAAGGTGACGCCGAGGCGATCCAGTTGCGTGCCGCCGCCAACAAGCTGCGGCTCAGGTTGCTCGGCGAGGGCGAGGGCGAGGCCGCCAAGGCGCGCCTCACCGGCATCAAGGAAGCCGAGACCGACCGCCACGTGCTGACGATCGAGTACCTCTCGACGCTCGAGCGAATCGGCGACGGGCGCGCCACGAAACTCGTGATCCCCGCCGAGTTCTCCGGCTTGCTCGGCACGGTGGCGGCGATCACCGAATCGATCCGGCCCGACGACCCGCAGGACGAAGTGCGACCAAAAGACGGCCTGCCGATCCCCACCGACGACGAACGCATCGAATTGCCCGAGCCCGACCGCGACGATCACCGCAGCCGCTGAGCGATGCGCAAGTCCGACGCACCACCTGCAGGGTGGTATCCCGATCCGCAACACCGGTCACGACTGCGCTGGTGGGACGGGCTCGACTGGACCGACATCTGGCGCGCGCCGCCGAGCGATGCCGAGCTGCAGGCCGCTGACGAGCTCGCACGATTCTTCAACGAGAACGAGTTGCAGGCACCGCCGATCCAGTCACGATCGCTCGCCAACGTCGCGAGCCGCGAGGACTCCCAGCGGATCATCGAGGAGATCCGAACCGTGGCGCGCCAGGAGGTCGACCGTGCAACACAGCAGTTCAGCGACCGGGCGACCAATGCCGTTCGCAGCGTCACGCCGCTGATCTCGGAGTACGGCGACCAAGTCCGACAGTGGGTGCGCCGCGCCGTGATCCTGGCGATCGTCCTGCTCGCCGCCTACTTCGTCATCCAGGTGATCGGTCAGGCCGCGATCCTCGATTGGGTCGGTGACCGGATCGACAACTTCACCGATGACGAGAGCGGCTCTCGGGCCGTCCGCATCAGACCCGACCAGTAGCGCGGGCGGCGTCAGCTGAGCCGGTAGCTGAACGAGTGTGCGCCCGTCGGGATCTCGTACTGCGGGAGCACGTCCGGACCGCAGCTCGCCGTGCCGATGCCGCGATGCGCGACGTCGATCTTGACAATGAGTGCCTTCGCCTTCTGCAGGTCCGTCTCGTGAGCGGCCGCGAGCAGCTCGCTGTCGCGGTGGCGCGTCGCAGAGATGTGCAGCGCGACCGGTGACGTCACGTCGAGTCGCAGCACGTCGCCGGTGCGGCTCCGGATGAACTCCATCCAGCGACAGTCCATGCGGAGTCCGAACTCCTGGGGCACCAGGTACGGGCTCTCGTCGATGCCCTGATCCCAGACGTTCATCATCGCGCCGCTCCGACGGTCGGGATAGTTCTCGTTCGGACCGAGACCGAAGTAGCGCACCCGGTCGAAGCCGACGGGCAGCTCGAACTGCACGCCGATGCGACCGAGGTCGTTGTGTCCGTCAGGGACGACGACCTTGTGCTTGTGGGTGACGCTCACGACGGTCTCGTCGCGCGCACCGTCATCGCCGACGGCCTCGCGCTCGACGTCGACGGTGTGGGTGTGTTCGACGAAGTCCTCGGCGGGGCGGTCGTACATGCCCTTCTCGAGCCAATGCCAGTGCGCGTGGCCACCGATGCCGTGCTCCTCCGTCAACCCCGGGATGAGCTTGTAGCCGTCGTTGTCGACCGGCGCACGCACGATCGAGAGCTTCGGTTCGATCGTGGTGATGTCGACGCTGCGGCCCTTGCCCTGCTCGTCGACCGCGGGGCGAGGGTCGGGGATGTCGCGCTTGCGCTTCGGTGGGCGGAGCTGGATCTGGTCCCACGCGACGAGGTGACCCTTCGGGGCCCAGGCCGTGGCCTTCTTCTGTGTCCATCGAACCGAGAGGTAGGAGTCGGTCTCGTCGGGGATCGCACAGGGGAGTGCGATCACTTCGGAACCGTGCGGGCCGACCTCGACGTCGAGCACGCCGGTGTCGACCACTTCGCCGCGGATGTTCAGGTTCCACGAGCCCTTGAGGTCTCCGAGCCCGAGGAAGCTCTGCCGGTTCGACACGCGCAGGCGTGACTTGCCCACGGCGTCGACGGCGACGGGCCGGTAGACCCACTCGACTTCTTGGATGCCGGGATGCGGTGTGAGGTCCGCAGCCATGATCCCGTCGGCGACGAAGTTGCCGTCGTGGGAGTCCTCGCCGAACTGGCCGCCGTAGGCGTAGCCCTTCTTGCCGTTCGGCAGCGCGGCGGTGAGGCCGTGGTCTTTCCACTCCCAGATGAATCCGCCCTGGAGACCGGGTGTGTTGAAGATGACGTCCCAGTAGTCCGCGAGCGAACCGTTCGAGTTGCCCATCGCGTGGGTGTACTCGCACATGATCAGTGGGCGGTCACCGCCACTTTCGGCGCCGTACCACTCGATCGCGCTGATGGGCGGGTACATCGGACAGACCACGTCGGTCGACTCGCGACCCTCGTCGATCCAGCCCTCGTGGAAGATCGCGGGCTCGTAGTGCAGCGGACGGGTGGGGTCGGTGCGGCGGATCCAGGCGGCTGCGGTCACGTGGTTGAGGCCGTGCCCTGACTCGTTGCCGAGCGACCACATGATGATCGAGGGGTGGTTGCGATCGCGTTCCACCATCCGGGCGATGCGGTCGAGGAAGGTGAGCCGGTAGTTCGGGTCGTTGCAGAGGCTGGTGTTGTAGGCGTGTGATTCGATGTTGGCCTCGTCGACGACGTACAGGCCGATCTCGTCACACAGGTCGAGCAGCCGTGGATCGTTCGGGTAGTGCGACGTGCGCACGGCGGTGATGTTGTGACGGCGCATGGCGAGCAGGTCGTCGCGCATGTCGTCGACGGTGACGGCCTTGCCGCGTTCGGGGTGGTGCTCGTGGCGGTTGACACCGAAGAACCAGATCGGTTGACCGTTGACGAAGAACTGCCGGTCTCGGATGTCGATGGTGCGAAAACCGATGAGCTGGCTGTGCGCTTCGACGACTGCGCCATCGGGGTCGATGAGTTCGACGAGTACCCGGTACCGCGTCGGTGTCTCGGCCGACCACGGGGCGACACGGTCGATCTGGAAGGTCTGGTCGACGTGGAAGCCCTCGAACTGGAGCGGCGCGATGTGGCGGTGCGGGACCTCGCTGGTGACGGGCTTCGCGATCTGCTTGGGCCGCTTCGCGCCGTCTGCGGTCTCCACCGTGGTCCGGACCGTGTGTCCCTTCCGAGGCCGTTCGTGGCCGTGCACCGTGGTGCGCACGCTCAACGTGCCCGCACCCGAGAGGTGGTTGTACTCACCGTTCGCGGCGAGTGAGGTGATCCGGGTCGCGGGCCGGGCTTCGGCCCACACTTCGCGATGCAACCCGGCGAGCCACCACTGGTCCTGGTCTTCCGCGTAGGAGTGCGCACTGAAGCGCATCACCACGATGGCGAGGTCGTTGTCGCCGACCTGCACGTGGTCGGTGATGTCGTATTCGCTGGCGAGGCGACTGTCGGTGCCGTAGCCGGCGAATTCACCGTTGACGTAGAGCGCGTGGACCGACTCGGCCCCGCCGATGTGGAGCACGATGCGTCGACCGTTCCACTTCTTCGCGATGTTGAGCTCGCGGCGGTAGACGCCGGTCGGGTTGCGGTCAGGCAGAATCGGCGGCGGGCCGTCGAAGGGCATCCGGACGTTGAGGTACTGCGGGAGGTCAGCGTCGCCGTGCTGGTCGACCGCGCCTTGGATGGGCCAGTTGCCCGGGACCGCAACTTTGGTCCAGCCCTTTCCGGCGGCGGCCTTCGTGATCGCCGTGGCCGGGACGTTGTCAGGCGTGTCGAAGAGCCGGAACGACCATCGACCGTCGAGGGACTTCCGCCATGCCGAACGGGTCGTGTTGAGCGGGTCGTGTGCCCGTGCCTCGTCGATCGTGCGGTGCGCGATGGTGTGGGTCCCCATCGTCAGTCGGTCGATCGACGTGACCGCCGGATCCATCCAAGGCTTGACCGTTCCGATCACAGGCAACATGGCGGTCAATCCTTCCAGATCGGCGAGGCCCCGCCGAAGTGTTCCGCTGCAAAGGTGGCAATCCGGTCGGGGGTGTCGGGCTTCGATCGAGAAAAGCGGCAGGTTTGCTTGCACCCGGCCGTCTTCTGGTGCAACGGGACTTGCAGATTTTCGGAGTTTCTCCCGGCAACACTCGCGCCGAGCGCGGGTGCGGGACGGGCCTCAGCTGGTGGACCGGATCGACTCGAAGACGTTGTAGAGCAACGAGGCCCCGAGCACACCGCCGAAGAGCAGCAGGATGCGGTTCAGCAGCGAGGTGCTCTTCCGCCACAGGAAGAACGCCAACACGCACGACACGGCGACGACGAACAGGAAGCCCTCGTCACTGGTGAAGGCGACGTCCCAGAGCCGCGTGGCTTGAACATCGCCCGGGAAGAGCTGGTTGTCGTTGTCGGTGATGGTGTTCCAGCCGAGCCATCCGGCCCAGAACGCTCCGAGGAACACGCCGCCGGCGATGAACTTGTTGGTCTTGAGGTTGACCATGATCACCAGCGCGATCGTCGCCACGATCAGCGCGGTGCCGGTCTGGTACCCGTTGTCACCGATCGCCTCGAAGAACCCGGTGAAGATGTTGGTCGCGTTGTCGACACCGGTCTCGACAGCCGTCGGTTCGGCGGGATCGGGCGACTTCGGTGCCGCTGCGCCGGCGGTGGCGAGCATGCGGGAGAGCATCGGATCAGTCTCGCACGATGGGTTCGACGGTTGGCGGAGGGTCGACCGGTTCGAGCGGACGGGCGCAGCGGTCGACGAACGCTCAGGCGCCGTCGTGCACCCAGACAGAGGTGTCGATCGGCATGATCCCGGACTCCCAGATCCAGTCCATGGCCGGGACGCTCACTCGGACGCAGCCGTGAGAGGCCGGGTAGTTCGGGATGCTGCTCGACCCGTGGACGGCGACGCCACCCACGAAGTACTTCGGACGGTAGATCTGGCCGAGGTCACCTTCCCACCAGCCTTCGGCACGCTCTCGATTGACCTCGTGCAGGCCACTCGGGGTGAGCGACACGCCGGAGATGATCTCACCCGGCGTGTTCTGATCTTCTTCGGTGTAGGACTCGCCGTTGCCGGTCGAGGTGTTCAGCACCCACTCGGTCATGCCGTCGATCACGAAGAACAGGAGCTGCTTGCCCTTGTCGACCTCGACGAGCGTGCCGGAGTTGGCCCGGGCGTGCGGGCGGACGGTCTCGAGCGAGAGTGCTTCGGCCGTCTGCTCGTCGACGCTGCCGTTCGGATCGTCGAAGCCCATGTACTTCTGGAAGGCCATCACGGCCTGGCGCGTGGTGAGCCCGAAATCGCCATCGGTGCCCTGCAGCCAGAAGCCGAGTTCGAGCAGCCGCTCTTGGATCCGCGCCGCCTCGCCGCCGCTGCTGGTTCCGATCGCTTGGAACGGCGCTTCGATTGGAGCGAGTGTGCGGATCGTGTCCGGCAGCGTGGCCGGAGGAGCCGTGGTCTCGACGACAGTGGTCGGCGGAGCGGTCGTCGTGGTGGTGGTGCTCGTCGTGGTCGTCTCTTCGACGAACACGGTGTCGAGCACGACAGTGGTGGGCGCTGCAGCGGCGCCTTCGCCGCCACCGGTCGCGTCACCGCCGGTCATCGCCGAAGAGCATCCGACGAGCGCGGCGATGCCGAACACCACGCCGGTGCCGATCATCGCCTTGCGTCGGTCGTCCATACGGTGACAAAGGTACCGGCCGCGGGCTCATGACAGCTGACAATGCGTCGGACTCATGCACGATTTCACATTCTCTTTCGCAATCGCGAGGCGCCGTCGATCGTCGTGGCCGGATCGAACACGATGGGAGCGCTCGGGGTGAGCGTCAGGTCGAACCGTTCCGCGGCATGCTGCATGAGTTCAGCGGCTCCGATATCTGGCTCGATGGAGCTCCCGGCGAGCTCCATCGACGCCAACAACGACCGAAGCACGGCGACCGGAGCCACTCCGTCCGTCGCCAGTTCCGCGAGCGACACCGAGCCGTGGCGCTTCGACAGGCGTTCGCCGTCGGTTCCGAACACCAGCGGGACATGGCCGTAGTCCGGCGTCGGAAGATCGAGGAGCCGCTGGAGGTGAATCTGGCGCGGTGTCGAGTCGAGCAGATCGTCACCGCGAATGACCTGGTCGACGCCTTGCAGCGCATCGTCGATCACCACCGCGAGGTTGTAGGCGGGAACGCCGTCGTTGCGTTGGAGCACCACGTCGTCGACGCCGCCTTCGAACGGTCCGGCCACCGCGTCGGTGAAGCCGATCACGGTGGTGTCGTCCATCGACTCGGTGGCCCGCAACCGGATCGCGGGCGGACGACCACGCGCGATGTGCGCGGCGCGTTGCGCGTCGGTGAGCTCTCGGCAGGTCCCGGGGTACGAGCCGGGCGGGAGGTGCGGCGCACTCGGCGACGCTTCGATCTCCGCACGCACCTCGCGCCGCGAGCAGTAACAGTCGTAGACCAGGCCTCGATCGCGGAGCGTCGCGAGCGCGTCGCGGTACAGGTGGAACCGTTCGCTCTGTCGAAGCACCTCGCCGTCCCAGTCGAGGCCGAGTGCCTCGAGGTCACGCAACTGGCTCGCTTCGTGTTCAGGCGCTGCCTGCACTCGATCGAGGTCCTCCATCCGGACGAGGAAGTCGCGACCGGTGGAGCGGGCGGCAAGCCACGCGAGCACGGCGGTGCGCAGGTTGCCGAGGTGCAGGTCTCCCGTTGGAGATGGCGCGAACCGGCCGCTCATGTGAGCATTCATAGCGTGACACGCCGCACACGCCAGCGCCGCCGGCGGAAGCACACGGACCACTCGCAGGGATGATGTGGTCAAACCGACACACAGGGTGTCGCGAATCGACAAGAGCCATCTCGTACGATCGGCCTCGATGCGTTGCCATGCCTGCGACGTCGCCGTCGGCGACGGTCAGCGTTTCTGCCACGAGTGCGGAACGTCGTTGCACGGTGTCACGGATGCAACGGCACAGCACGATGCCATCGTTGCGAACGACCTCGCGGACGACGTCGAGACCGCTGTCGACCCCAACGCGACGGTCGACCTGAGCCCAGCGTCGGACGCGAGCGTCCCCCCGCCGACCATCCTCCCAGCGGTTCTGTTCGACCCATCGGCCACACCCGACACCGACACCGACACCGACACCGGGCCTGCGGCCCCACCCGAGAACCATCCCGACTCGGCGTGGTGGGCGCCGACCCCCGGCGACGAGTCGACCGCCAGCACCGACGACCTGCCGACGCAGCCGGTCGCAACAGTGGTCGCGTCGACAGCTCAGCCGCTGTCGGATCCCGAGCCGGTGTCGGCCCCTCTCGCCGAACTCGTCAACGATCGCGCCAGCGAGTCGAGCAACGATCCCAACACCGCCGCGACGGCCGTCGCCGACGACAGCGCCTGGCAAACCCCCACGACGGCGCCGGCGCCGAATCCGCTCGATGCGGTCCCGTGGGCGACCGACGAGCCCGACGTCTCGGGTGCTGAACCACTCGTCACGTCCATGAACGACGTGTACACACCTCCGCTGACGCCGCCGCAGCCGGCTCCGGCGGTCGCGGCCTCCGCCGCCGCC
>JBGCFW010000240.1:0-5183 GCA_045107155.1 Ilumatobacter sp.
GCAGTGTTTCGTCGCGGGCCGCGGCTTCGACGTCGACGCCCGCTGGCAGCGCCTCGTACTCGACGAACACGAGCTCGGCGGCGTCGACCGCCTGCGCGTATGTGTCGGCGAGCACGGCGACCACCGGCTCGCCGACGTAGCGGACGGTGTCGGCTGCGAGGAAGTGGCGCTTGGTCGCCTCGGGAAAGACGGGGAGGACGTGTGGTGCGAGCCCGAGGTCGCCGATGTCAGACGCCTGGAACACCCCGACCACACCCGGGGCACGCTCGGCCCCGCTGGTGTCGATCGACGTGATCCGACCGTGTGCGACGTCGGACCTGACGTACACGAGGTGGGCCTCGTCGTCGAGATCGAGATCGGCCACGTAGACGCCGCCCCCTGCGAGAAAAGCGGGGTCTTCTCGTCGGGCGACTCGGTTGCCGAGGATGCTCATTCTGGTGATTCCGTTCGCTCGCTCTGTTCGACTCGCCGAGTCGATGTACGTCGTCGCTCTCGCATCGCCATCACAGCATCGCAGCGACGGCGCCGTGCCATCGACCGAGCAGTTCGAGTTGCCCGTCGACGCCCGCATCGGGTGCCACCGCGGGGAAGACCTTGAGGTGGGTGGCGCCGAGATCGCGGTACTGCTCGGCCAGGTGCCGCCAGGTGCCGGGCTCGTCGCCGGGCTTCGCCCTGACGATGCATTCGATGCCCAACGCATCGGGGTCACGGCCGGCCACCTCGGCATAGCGGCGCACCCGCTGGAGCACGGGTGCGAGATCGTCAGGTCGGAACTGGGGCATCCAGCCGTCAGCCACGCGCCCGATGCGTTCGAGCACCGGCTCGTGGACTGCCTTGGAATACGAACCCATCCAGATCGGGATCGCATCGCGTCCCGATCGAGGGTTGATGCCGACCCGGTCGAGGGTGTGGAAGCGTCCATCGAACGAGACGAGATCGTTGCCCCACAGCAGCCGGAGGACCTCGATCTGTTCTTCCATCCGCTTGCCGCGAGTGGTGAAATCCTGTCCGAGCGATTCGTACTCGATCCAGTTGCGGCCGATGCCGACACCGAGTCGGAGCCGCCCCTTCGACAGCAGATCGAGTTCGGCGGCTTGTTTGGCGAGCAGGACGGTCTGGCGCTGCGGTGCGATCAGGATGGCAGTTGCCACCTCGAGGTGTTCGGTGACGGCCGCGATCATCGACAGCAACACGACCGGCTCGTGGACCGCTGTGTCGACGGTGTTCCGGGTGACACCGACGGATCGGTCGGGATGCGCCCCGATCACGTGATCGTTGGTCGACACCCCGTCGAAACCAATCTGCTCGATACCGACCGTGAGGCGTCGGATGTCCTCGAAGTCGAGACCCATCGAGGTGTTGACGAACGCGGCGTTGAGCTTCATGAGCGAGCCGTACCGCTGATGTCGAACAGGTGGTCGAGCTCAGCGAGCATGCAGTCGAGCAGGAACTGCAGATCAGGAACCGCCTGGGGGCATGACGTGAGTCCGATGTCGAAAGCATCGCCGCAGCTGAGCACCGTGATGTTCAGTCCGGCGCCATCGATGAGGAGCGACACCGGCGTCAAGTTGAGTAGACGCGAACCCGAGATGTAGAGCGGGGAACGCGGGCCTGCGACGTTCGAAATCGTGAGGTTTGCCGGCGAGCCAACCCGCTCGGCGAGCCGAAGACGTGATGCGAGGTGAACTGCGGCCGACATCATCGAAGCCGGAGCCAGGGACGCGACGTCATCGAGGAGGTCGTCTGGGGTGAGGCCGAGTTGGGCCTTGGCCGTGGACATCGATCGACGCATCTCTTCGAAGCGCAGCATCGGGTCGGCTTCGTTGGTCGCGACCGAAGGCATCAGCATCGAGATCATGTTCTTCCACGGGTCGGCCTCTGCTCCCGTTCGCAGCGACATGGGCACGAGCGCGATGAGGGGATCGTCGGGAAGGGCGTCGTGCTCGACGAGGTAGCGGCGGAGCCCTCCCGCGCACATCGTCATGACGACATCGTTGATCGTCCCGCCCAGGGCGGTCTTCAGCGCGACGAGGTCCGCGATCGGAAGGCTCTTGAAAGCGATCGTCCGTTCGCCGTCGAGCGCGCGGTTCCACGGCGTCGAGGGAGCGAGACGAGTGCGGGGTGGCAGGTCGCCGCCGCGTGTCGGGCCGCTTCTCAGAGACTCGAGTGATTGCTTGGCCAGCTCTGTCAGCGGAGCAATTCCGGTGGTGCGTACCTGTGAGGTCGCATGCCTTGTCAGCTTCAGTTGCAACTTGGCCAACTTGCGTGGGCTGGTCACGAGTGATGCCGTGGCTCTCGCGAGTACGGCTGCATCGGTGGGGAGCGGCTCGGCGTCAGGCACCAGCGTGGCGGGCACCGATGGGCGGGCGGCGGGGTCAGCGTCGAACAGCAGGTGAACCAGCAAGATTCCTGCGCCGCCGTCGATGGTCGCGTGGTGGTATTTCGTGATGAGAGCCCACCGACCGTCGCCGATGTCGTCGACGATGTGTGCTTCCCACATCGGCCGTCGTCGATCGAGCGGCTGGCTCATGATCTGGCCGACCAGCTCTGCGAGTGCATCGTCAGTCGTGACCGCATCGATGTGGTGATGCAGGTGCGCGTCGATGTCGAAGTCGGGATCCATCACCCAGTACGGGCGACCGAGCTGAAGTGGGACGTCGACGAGACGCCGACGAAGTGGTGCGATGCTCGGAACCCTCGAGGCGAACTGCGCCCGGGCTGCGTCGAAGGGGGAGAAGCTGGAGTCGTCGGGGCGCTCGAAGACGTTGACCACCCCGATGTGCATTGGCGTCGACGGCGTCTCGAGGAAGAGCCAGCTCGCATCCATTCCGGTCAGTTGTTGCATGGTTCCGTTCCGAGGTTGTCGGGCCTGTGGCGCAGGGCTGCTTCGAGGGGCTGCTACATGTCGATGGCGTGGCGCGTCGTTTCGAAGATCTCGGCGAAGTCGGCGAGTTCGTCGGCCGTGAGTGCGGCGAAGTACGGCACCAGGATCTTCGAGGTGATCACGTCGGCTTCGATGCGCTGCTCACGAACGTCGTCGGGGTTGCGGAACGGACCGACGAAGCCCATGCGTTCGGCGTAGCCGGGACCGGTGCGCGGCGGGGCGTTGGTTGATGCGAGGATCGCATCGAGCGGGGTGAGACCGACCGCGGTGATCGCGGCGATGTGCGCTGCGCCGCGCATCTCTCGCAGGACATGAGTGGTCAGCGCGACGCGTCCTTCGACCGACTCGGGCGTCGGGATGCGACGCCATCCGGCGAACACGGCTCCGAGGCTCGACGGTGCCGCCTCGATGATGCGCCGTCCGTAGACGTCGAGTCGTTCGAGCCGCTCGCTGTCGAATCGAGACAGTTCGGTTTCGCCCCAGCGGACCGCGAGCTGTGCGTACGCGTGCGAGACATCGCGGTGTGTCATGCCGGTGGGGACGCCGTTCCATGCCCGAGTGATGATGTCGGGCGCGTGAAACGCCAAGCCGGCGATCGCGGTGTCGGCAGTGCACTCACCGAGGACACCGGCGCGCCCGACGATCCAGAAGTCGGTGCCCGACGAGAAGCCGATCGACGTGCCGAAATCGACCGTTTCGCGGGTGAGCATCCAACCGCGAACGATCTGCTGAGTTGGTTTGGTGAGTCGTTCGACGGTGTCGAAGACGGTGGTCATGCCGACGCGTCCGCGCTGGCCGTCACTCGATGACGCCGAAGCTGATCTGGCCGAGCGGGCCGAAATCGGCAACGAAGCTCTCGCCGGCTCTCATCGGGTGGATCCGGATGAACGACCCCGACAGGATGCTGTGCCCCGCCTGCATCTCGACGCCGAACTCGCCCAGCTTGCGTGCGAGCCAGGCCACCGACGCGATCGGATTGCCCATCACGGCGGCCGCGGTGCCGGACTCGACGACCTCGCCGTTCTTGTAGAGGGCGCCGCCGACGTGGCGGACGTCGATGTCTCCGAGAGACACCTGGTTGGCGCCGAGCATGACGAACCCGCAGGACGCAGCATCGGAGATGCTGTCGATCACGAGCTTCGAGCCGCGCTTGGCATAGCGGGAGTCGACGATTTCGATCGCGGGCGTCACGAAGTCGGTCGCGCGGATGACATCGGCGGCGTTGACCGACGGGCCACCGAGGTTCTCCTTCAGTACGAACACGAGCTCGACCTCGACCGCGGGCTTGTTGAGCATGCTCATCGACACCTGGGTGCCCTCGTCGAGGAACCAGTTGTCGAACATGGTGCCGTAGTCAGGCTCGTGCATGTTCGTGGCCTCGCGCATGGCCTTCGACGTGAGGCCGACCTTGTGCCCCTTGATGACGCGTCCGTTGGCGACCTTCATGTCGGTCACCATCTGTCCGACTGCATAGGCGTCTTCGATGTCGACGTCGTCGTATCGAAGTGACAGGGGCTCGGTCCAGACCTTGGTCTCTTCGGCGTTCACCAGATCGGTGGCGACTTCTCGGTGCTGGGCTTCGGTCAGTTGCATGGTGTTCCCGTGGTCCTCTTCGGTCGTTGGGCCGGGTCGTGGCCGCGAGTCGATGCGGCAACTGTTGCACACGGCTCAACTTCAAGCAAGCGGTTGCTCGATGCTTGAATGGTGGTGGTGTCGAGAGCTCGACACGCGACTCGCCGATCGAAGGTTTGACATGTCAGAACGTGACGAAGCGACTGTTCCAGCGGACGAGCGGGGGAGTGTCCGATGAGTCGTGACCTCCTTCAGACGGACCCTGGCATCGGCAAGGTGCTCGTTGCGAACCGCGGCGAGATCGCGATCCGCGCGTTCCGCGCCGCGACGCAGCTGGGCATCTCAACGGTTGCGATTCATCCCTGGGAGGACCGTTCAGCGCTGCACCGGATCAAGGCCGACGAGGCCTACGAGATCGGTGAGCGCGGCCACCCGGTTCGGGCCTACCTCGATCACGAGTTGATCGTCGCCACGGCCTTGCGCGCGGGAGCCGATGCGATCTATCCGGGCTACGGGTTCCTCTCCGAGAGCCCTGACCTGGCTGAAGCGTGCGAGAACGCAGGCATCACCTTCATCGGTCCAGCATCGACCGTGTTGCGGCTCACCGGCAACAAGATGCGCGCCCGCCAGGCTGCCGAGGCGGCACGACTGCCGGTGCTCAAGCAGTCGCCGCCGATCGAAGCGTCGAGCGACGCTCTCGCCTTCGCTGCCGACATTGGCTTTCCCA
>JBGCFW010000241.1:0-12163 GCA_045107155.1 Ilumatobacter sp.
TGGTGCTCCCACCCCGCCTGGTTCTCCTCGGAACCGCGATGGTGATCGACGGCGTAGAGCAGCCGCCCGCATCGCTCGGCGGCGGCGCCCAACCACACGGTGGAGCGTCCGCAATACGAGCCCACCTCGAGCATCGGCGCCGCGGGCACGTCCGCGCCAGCCGCGACAGCGGCTTCCCAGAGCGCATCGCCTTCGTCGGCCGGCATGAACCCCTTCGTGGCGAGTGCCAGCTGTCGGCGCTCGGACGACAGACGCGTGTTGGTCACCAGGCGTCCCAATGGATGATCGTTTCCGGGTCGGGTCGCATCGCCGGTTTGAAGTCGGTGCCCTTCGTGTGAGCGAGTGGCGACAGGCACACTTGCGCGACGTCGTCGAACGGGATGCCCACGACGTCGGCGATCTCCCGCTCCATCATCAACCCGACGGTGGTCCACGCCGTGCCGAGCCCGCGTGCTCTGGCCGCCAACATGAAACTCCACATCGCCGGCAGCACGTTGCCCATCACCGACGCGGCCTGCATCGCCGGCAATCCGTCGAGGCGCCCGGTCGCAGTGCATGCGATCACCAGCGCAGGGGCCTGACCCATGGTCGCCGCGAGGTGCTCGGCGGAGTCGGTGACGCGATCCTGCTGCGCCTGCTCGGTCTCGGTGTCCTTCTTGAGCGCGCCGGCGTACATGGGTGAGTCGCGATAGATGTCGAAGCACTTCGAGTAGATCTCGCCGATCGCCGCCCGCTTGGCCTCGTCGGTCACCACCACGAACTGCATCGTCATGTTGTTCGAACCCGACGGTGACTGCATCGCGATCCGCACGCAGTCGACGATGTCGGCCCGCTCGACGGGGCGGTCGTAGTCGAGGCGCTTGCGAACAGCACGGGTCGTGGTGAGTAGTTGGTCGGGCGTGAGGTCGAGGAGCGGCATGAACGAGACATTACGGGTGCGGTGTCCGCCGGAGGTCATCTGCCAACATGGAACGCTCATGGATCGATCACCCGGTGCGACCCCGTCCAGCGGCCAGGGGGCACTCGACGATCTCGTTGCGCTCCTCGACCTCGAGAAGATCGAGGTCAACATCTTCCGCGGTCAGAGCACCGACGAGGACCGCGTCCGCGTGTTCGGTGGCCAGGTCGCCGGGCAGGCGCTGATCGCTGCAGCGCGCACGATCGACGAGCCCGGGCGTCACGTGCACTCGCTCCACGCCTATTTCCTGCGCCCGGGCGACCCGAAGCTCCCGATCCTGTACGAGGTCGACCGGATCCGCGATGGTCGCAGTTTCGCGACCCGTCGAGTCGTGGCGATTCAGCACGGCCGCGCGATCTTCAACCTGCAGGCCAGCTTCCATGATGAGGAGCCGGCAGGGGAGTACGACCATCAGGTCACCATCGATCAGGACCTGCCCGACCCGGAGACCCTGCCCGACTTCAAGACGCGGATGGAGCCGTACAAAGAACGGATCGGCGACTGGTACCACCGGCCTCGACCGATCGATCTGCGCTACGTGAACGGGGATCCCATGACGCGCCAGGGAGACTCGGTCGACACCCAACACGTGTGGCTCCGCGCGAACGGCTCACTGCCGGACGACCCGGTCCTCCACGCCTGCATCCTCACCTATGCCAGCGACATGACTCTGCTCGATACCGCCCTCCTGCCCTTCGGGCTCGCGTTCGACCATCCCGGTCTGCAGATGGCGAGCCTCGATCACGCGATGTGGTTCCACCGTCCGTTCCGCGTCGATGAGTGGTTGATGTATCAGCAACGGGCGATCTCGACGGGCTCAGCCCGTGGGCTCGCGGGTGGTGCGTTGTTCACCGCGGAGGGCGGTCTCGCCGTGAGCGTGGTCCAGGAAGGTCTGGCGAGGTTCACGTGATCGCGCGTCGTCGCGCCGCGGTGCTGGTCACGACCGGGTTGGTGTTGTCGGCCTGCGTGGCCGGGTCGGACGATGACATCGCCGATGCGCCGGACGTCACGCTGGGCACGTTGCCCGCCCCGGACGAGTCCGTCGACACGACGCCTTCGACCGAACCGGTGGGCACCGACCAGGACACCACCACCACGTCGCTCGTGCCGTCGCCCGACGCCGATCTGCCGACGGCCGCTCCGGATGCCGACCCGGAGCCGGTTCCGGTCACGACCTTGCCCGGGCCGCTGCCCGAGCCCGCCGTCCGCGCGATCGAGCTCGGCACGTTCACTCGCCCGGTCGAGCTGGCGGTCAGTGAGGGCGATCCGCGCCTGTTCGTGGTCCAGCAGGGCGGGCAGGTGGTCGCCGCCGACGACGAATCGAACACGGTGGTGCTCGACCTCGCGACAGTGCCGGGCGTGACCTTCACGTCGGACGGCAACGAGCAAGGCCTGCTCGGCCTCGCGTTTCACCCCGATGCCGATGTGGCGTATGTCGACTTCACGAACGGTGCGGGGAACACGGTGGTCGCCGAGTTCGCGGTCGATGCGCTCTCGGGTGTCTTCGACCCGGGCTCGTATCGCGAAGTGCTCACCGTCGAGCAGCCGTTTGGTAACCACAACGGTGGAGAGCTGGCGTTCGGGCCAGATGACCTGTTGTACATCGGCCTCGGCGATGGCGGATCTGCCGACGACCCGGTGCGCGCTGGGCTCGATCCGTCGACGCGGCTGGGCAAGATCCTGCGTGTCGACCCGATGGCCGCCGACGGCGCTGCGTTCACCGTCCCGGCCGACAACCCGTTCGTCGGGGTCGAAGGAGCCGATCCGACCATCTGGTCGCTCGGACTCCGCAATCCGTGGCGGTTCTCGTTCGACCCGCTCACCGGCGACCTGTGGATCGCCGACGTCGGTCAGAACCAGTTCGAAGAGATCAACATGGCGCCTGCGATCGATGGTCGCGACGCTGGTCGACAGTTGAGCTTCGGGTGGAGCGCCTTCGAGGCGAACGAGCGATTCCACGACGATCAGTCGCCCGATGGTCACATCGCTCCCGTCGTTGCGTACGAGCACACGGACGGCAACTGTTCGGTCAGCGGCGGTGCGGTGGCACGGGCGTCGACGTACGCCGACCTCAACGGGTGGTACGTCTACGGCGACTACTGCTCCGGACGGATCTGGGGGCTCGACACGACGTCGGTGTCCGCGGGACCGGACGGCCCGATCGGGGAACCGCGTGTGGTCGAGTTGACGAACGTGCCCGCGCTCGCAGCAATTGCGGAGGGGCCGTTCGGCGACATCTACGCCGTCAGCAATGCCGGTGGGCTGTTCCGGCTCGCCCCGGCGTGACGGCCAGCGCGAAACCACCGTCAAGATTCCCTCTGAGTGGCCGATAGGTCACCGAATGCGGAATGTCATGAAACTGAACGTTGCGGTGATGACGTTGCACATGTCACGATCCACGGTGATGTCGCCGTCATCCGCCATGCGCGCGCGCCTGCACCGCGTGGCGGTCGTCGGATTGCTCAGCGCGCCGTTGCTCCTGGTCACCGGGGCGTCGCCGACCTCGGCGTTCCCCGGCCCGCTCGTGATGGTGGCCGGTGTCGACAACCAGGACGGAGATGGCCTCCTCGACGCACTCGACGCCGATGATGACAACGACGGCCTCCTCGACGTGGTCGAGACGCCGATTCTCGACGAGAACGGTCTGCTCGCCCGGTGGTCGGGTGACGCGAACGACCCGGGCGGCTCGCCGTCCGGGCACTTCGAGCCGGCCGGGATCAACGGCGGCCTCGTGACCGCACCGCTCGTGACGGCCGGAGTCGGAGATCTCACCGCGGGCGCCGGTGTCGGCTTGGTCGGTAACGGCGCCGATTCCTTCGACGTGAGTGGCGTCGAGAGCGCCTCGGCAGCAGCGGCTCGCACCGCCGACGACTACGTCGAGGTCACGTTCACCACGACGACCACCTATGGCGACCTCTCGGACTGGGCGTTCACCACGGAGGCCGAGGCCTACGACGTGGCCGTCGACCTCGTGATCGAACCGGGCGGCATCGCGGAGGTGTTCACACTCGCTGAGGACATCACGCTCGCCGCGACCAGTGCCGAGCAGCGCCAGGCGTTCACCAACTCACTGCTGCTGGAACCCGACGGCGACTACGCCGTCCGCTTCTACCTCTACAACGCCGGCGTCGACGACGCTGTGAATCTCGACGACCTGCAACTCTTCGCCAACGCTCGCGGCGTTCCCGACCTCGACACCGATGGCGTGCCGGATCACCTCGACCTCGACACGGACAACGACGGGATCACCGACCTGGTCGAGAGTGGCCAGAACCAGGGCGTGGTCGACGCCGCCAACGACGGCCGCGTCGACGGTGGCGAGAACGGGCGCGGCGTGCCGACCGCAGCCAACGGCGGGAGCGGCGTGGCCCCGTTGAACACCGACGGCGACCCCGCCGATGTCGCCACCGCCGACTTCCGTGACATCGATGCCGATGCCGACGGCATCCCCGACGCCGTCGAGGCCTTCACCACCGCCCTGTACGTCGAAGTCGATTCGACCAACAACGCGACGGACAATGGGGTCAACGACAGCGACGTGACGGTCCCTGTCGACACCGACGGCGATGGCACACCCGACTACATCGACACCGACAGCGACGACGACACCATCGCCGACATTCGCGAGAACGGCGACGTCGACGTGCTCGACGCTGCCGATGCCGACGGCGACGGACTCGACGACGCATTCGACGACGTGGGTCCGGCCTGGGCCCCCGATGACGGTGTCCCGACCGCGACGATCGTGACGGCACTGGGCGACGTCGACGGTGACGCAGGTGCCGTCGACGGCTCGGGGACCATGCCGGAGCGTGCCGACGTCGACTTCCGCGACGTGTTCACCGACATCGCCGTGGCCAAGCAGGTCGCGGTGCCCCGTGACACCGTGGCTCCGAGGTTTGCGCTCGACTACACGTTCGTCATCGAGAACACGGGCACGGAGAACCTCACGGATCTGACGCTCGTCGACGATGTCGCCACCGCATTCGGCACCGGGTTCATCGGCATCGACACGACGCCGGCGATCACCGACAGCGACGCAACGACCGACCCGGCCGTGAACACGATCGGCTACGACGGCACGAACGACCTGTTCGCCGGCGGCGGCCTCCTCGAACCTGGCCAGTCGATCACGGTGACCGTGTCGATCGAGGTCGATCCGACCGCCGGCGGCGCACCGCTCCCGTTCACCAATCAGGCCACGGCCGGCGGCGACGACGCGGTCGCTGCCACCGTGAGCGACCTCTCCGACCAGGGTGGTGTCCCCGACTCCGACAACGGTGCCGGAGGCAGCGACGACGCCACGGTCGCCGCATCCGCCGGTCTGCGGGTGGCGACCTCGGTGTCGGCGCCGGTGGCCGCGGTGTCCGGCACGGTCGGCCATGTCGACATCACGTACACACACGTCGTGCTGGGCGCCGGCTTCGAATCCCTCGACACGCTGAGCGTCACGCAGGATCTGCCCACCGCGTTCGGCGGTGCCTTCATCGACGTCGTCGCCGGCCCGACGGTCACCAACACCTCGGCGTCGTCGGCGCCGGACGCGAGCGGAACCTTCGCAGCGACAGGAACCGGCGATCTGCTCGCTGGAGACGGCACCGACGATCTTCGCCCGGGACAGGAATTCACGATCGAGCTCACCGTCGAGATCGACCCCGACGCAGCGCCGGGCAGCCTCCCGTTCACCGATCAGGTGACAGGCGCAGGTGACCCGGGTACGGGTGCGGTGACCGACCTGTCCGACTCCGGCAGCGACCCGAACACCTCCAACGTGGGCGAACCAGGCGACACCGGCGGCAGCGACGATCCGACCGCCATCGACCTCCCGCTCATCGGCGTCGCTCTGGACCAGACCGCTGCGGTGGCTGCCGCGAGCGGCACGCCCGGCAACTTCGACGTCACCTACGTCGCCGTCGTCCAGAACCGCGGGTCGGTGAACCTCACCGACCTGTCGATCATCGACGACGCGAGCACACGCCTCGGCAGCGCCTTCGTGGGGGTCACCACGGCACCGACGGTGACGCCGCTCGACTCGACGACGGCGCCCGCCGCCGACCCGGCATACGACGGGACCGGCGACCTGCTCGCCGGAGCCCTCACCGACGTGCTCGAGCCCGGCCAGCAGTTCTCTGTCGAGTTCGAGGTCGAGATCGATCCCGACGCCACCGGCGCGCCTCTGACGCTGACGAACCAGGCGACAGCGAGCGGCGACGACGTCGCGGGTGCGACCGTCAGCGATGTCTCCGACGATGGCCCCGACCCCGACAGCGACAACGGCACCGCCGGCGAGAGTGATGCCACGCCCGTGTCGGTCGCCGGACTCGGCGTGGCGAAGTCGGTCACCGGTGCGACACCTGCAGCCAGCGGAACCGCCGGCAACGTCGACATCGAATTCCTCTTCGTGATCGCGAACGTCGGGACCGAACCACTCGACACGCTGTCGCTCACCGACGACATGAACACAGCCTTCGGCGCAGCCTTCGTCGGAATCGCCGAGGCGCCCGTGGTCGATGACGGCACCGCGACGGCGGCCCCGGACGCCGACGGCACCTTCAGCGGCACCGGTGACCTGCTCGACGGTGCGGTGACCGACGTCCTCGACGCCGGCGAGCGGTTCGAGGTGTCCGTCACGGTCGAAGCGACGCTCGCATCCTTCCCTGCCGACCCGGAGAACCAGGCGACGGCGTCCGCCGACGACCCGGCGGATGTCGTGGTCACCGACCTGTCCGACTCGGGCACCGATCCGACCGGAGTGAACGCAGGCGCCGCAGGAGACACCGGCGGTGGCGCCGACCCCACACCGATCTCGGCCGATGCCATCGCTGTGGCGAAGTCGGTCGACGACGTCGAGGCGGCGTCGAGCGGGACCCCCGGCGCGTTCGACGTGACGTACCGGTTCGTGGTCGCGAACATCGGACTCTCGTCGCTCGACCAGCTCAGCTTGGTCGATGACCTCGACGACCAACTCGGCGGCGCCTTCATCCGCGTGGTCACCGCTCCCGCGGTCGACGACGGCACGGCGACGTCGGCACCGGCGGCGAACCCGGGCTACGACGGCACCAACGATCTGCTTGTCGGCGGAGCGGCCGACGATCTCGCAGCCGGGCAGGCATTCGAGGTCGAGGTGACGATCGAGGTCGACCCGACTGCGTCAGGAGCGGTGCTCCCGCTCACGAACCAAGCCACCGCGAGCGGCGAGAACGCCGGGGGCGACGTGGTGTCGGACCTGTCGGACTCGGGCACCGATCCGACCACCGACAACCCCGGATCGGCCGATCACCAAGGCACCGCCGATGACCCGACCGTGCTCCCGTTGCCGGCCATCGGCGCAGCGAAGGCGGTCATCGGTGACGTGATCGACAACCGCGACGGGACGTTCTCGCTGACGTATCGAATCATCGTCGAGAACGTCGGTGAGGTGACGCTGTCCGACATCGAGATCACGGAGAACCTGGCAGCAACGTTCGCAGATGCCGAGTCGTTCGTCGTCGACGACTTCCGTGGCACCGACCTCAGCCCCGCTCCCGACTTCGACGGTGCCGCGAACTTCGAGCTCTTGACGGGTGCCGACTCGCTTGCACCCGACGCCATCGGCTCCATCGAGCTCGACGTCACGGTCGAACCCGGTCTCGCGCCCGGCCCGTTCCTCAACACCGCAACCGCGTCTGCGCTCGGGCCGCGCGGGCCGCGCGTGGCCGATGACAGCGCCGACGGCCTCGACGCCGACCCCGACAACGACAACCAGGTCCTCGACGACAACGATCCGACGCCTGTCGACTTCCGCCCCGAGTCGGGCCTCGGCGTCGCGAAGGAGCTGATCGCCGGACCGGTCGTCGACGGCAACGGCGGATTCACGATGACGTTCCGGATCCGAGTCGAGAACACCGAGAGCGAGGCGATCAACGACCTGCAGGTGTTCGACGACCTCGACGCCACGTTCCCCGGCCTCTCCCCGACGATCGTCGGCATCGAGAGTGCCGACTTCACGGTCGGATCCTTCACCGACGGACGACTCCTCGCTGGCACCGACACGATTGCAGCCGGCGAGAGCGGGTTCGTCGACCTCGCCGTACGAGTCGTGCCCGACGACAACTTCGGACCTTTCTCGAACACGGCGGTGGTCTCTGGTCGGCTCGCCGACGACACCGACGTGAGCGACGTGAGCGACTCCGGCTCCGACGCGGACCCGATGGCCACCAACGCCGGCGAACCCGGTGACACCGGGGGGTCCGATGATCCGACCACGTTCGTGCTCGCCTCACTGTCGGGCTTCGATCTCGACGTCGATGCCGCATCGATCCGAGTGAACGAGACGACGAACCAGGTCGAATGGTCGGTGTTCCTCGAGAACAACGGGCCCGACACGGCCCCCGGTGAGATTCGCGTCACCGTGCGTCGCCCGTCGAGCAACACGCTCTCGGGTCCGGTCGTTCCAACGGGTTGGACGGTCGAGCGGCCGTCGGATGGCTCGGTCGTCTTCGTTCGCTCAGCGCAGCTCGCGGCCGATGACACCGCCCGGTTCACGATCTCCACCACCGCGGCGACGTCGTTCGACGGTCTCGTCAGCCTCTCGGTGAGCGTCGTCGGTGCGGACGGCACGGTCGTCGAGGCGATCTCGTCGAACAACTCGGACTCGGCAACGATCCGTCTGGCCGGAACTGGCGGTGGCTCCGCGCTGCCGAACGCCGGCTCGAACGCATGGTTCTCGATCAACCTGGCTGTCGCGCTGCTGCTGTTCGGTGTCGCGCTTCGAAGCATCGCATTTCGTCGCCGGCAGGCGAGCGCCTGATCAGCCGACGCGGTCGAAGTCGACTCGTCGCTCGGTCACGTCGACCGCTGTCAGCTTCACCTGGATGTCGTCGCCGGGGTCGACGCGGCGCGCAGTTGTCCGAGCGACCACCGCGGGCTCGCAGATCTGCAGCCGGACGCCGCGGTCGTCTTCGTCGGTGACCACGGCGTCGAACACCTCGCCGACCTGATCCTGGAGCAGGATCGCTTCGGCCAGGTCGATCGCTGCTCGATCGACCCGGTTGGCGAGCGACGTGGCGGCGCGCATCGTCGTCGGGAGTTCGTGGAAGGCCGCTTCGATGTCGTCGGGGACCTCGCGGCCGTTCGCGACCGCGAGCGTCGCTTCGATCACGTGCCGGTCGGCGAGACGGCGAAGCGGAGCAGTGGCGTGCACGTAGGTGGCCGCGAGCGCAGAGTGCCACGGCTTGCCGTCCTTGCTGCCACCGTCGTCGGGCCCACCGGGCTGCTGGAAGTCGGAGTACGGCGTGTAGGACGCGCCACCGCCAGCACGCCGAACAGCAAGTTGAAATGCTGACGTGCGCGGGTCGCCCCGCGGGAGCGACCGTTCGAAGTCGCCGAGCGACAGATCCTTCGCCCACTCGAGACCGAACGCTCGTGCGGTGTGGCGCAGACGCCCGAGGCGTCGTTCGTCGACCGGTGGCATCGTGCGGAACAGACCGGTACCAGCGGCCCACAGCGCATCGGCGATCGCCATGTTCGTCGCGAGCGACATCGCCGCGTTCTGATTCTCGGCGTCGTTGCGAGGCCGGAACCTGAGTGTGAATCCGCCGCCGTCGACGCGTACGACCTCCTGCTCAGGCCACTGAATCCGGTCGGCGCCACGAGCGCGCTCGGCGAGTTCGATCCGGCGAGAGAGTTCGGGGAAGGCGTCGGGCAGGTCGTCGGGTGCGACGGTTGCGTAGGCCAACTTCGCCCGGTTGCGGATCATCGCTCGCTCGGCCCCGTCGAGACGCACGCCGCCCTCGGCATCGACCAACACGGTGAACACGATGGCGGGCTTGGGCGAACCCGGGAGGAGGCTGCCGGCGTCTTCGGCGATCCGTTCCGGATGGAGTCCGGCACGACCGTCGGGCAGATAGATCGTGCTGCCGCGCTTCCACGCTTCCCGGTCGATCGCATCCCCGGGCCGGACGAACCAACCGACATCGGCGATCGCGTACCGGAGCACCACCTCGTCACCGGTGAGGTCGACGGCGAAGGCCTGGTCGAGGTCGGTGCTGCTCGCAGGGTCGAGGGTGAGGAACTCGACGTCGGTCCGATCGACGTGCTGCCAGCGTCCGGGCTTGCCGCCGGGCTTCACGACGTCGAACGGGCGAGCGGCGGCTTCCTCGGCGGCCTGACGGACCTCAGCGGAGTGCTCGCCGGGGATGTCGAAGTCGGAGCGGAGCGCAGCGAATCCATCCCGGAAGTCGTCGACGGTGTCGTCGGGGAGAGTGGTGCGTCCGGTTCGGGCCATGGGGGCCGATGCTACGACGGACGCGATACTGAACAGATGCCCGCCGATCCGCAGAAGATCCACGACCTTCCGACTCCGGCGCTGGTGGTCGAGCGATCGGTGTTCGACGCGAACACCGCAGCGATGGATGCGGTCCATCCCGGCACCGCACTTCGGCCGCATGTCAAGGCCTTCAAGTCGACTGCCATGGCTCGTCTGCTCGCCGATGCCGGGCACACAGCGTTCTGCTGTGCGACGCCACGCGAGATCGAGGGGATGGTCGCTGCCGATCTGGGCGACGACCTGTTGCTCGCCAACGAGTCGCTGGACGTTGCTCGCCTCGGAGCGCTCGCTGATCAGGCGAGCATCACGGTCGCCGTCGACTCCGACGAGACGCTCGACGCAGCGATCGCCGGTGGTGTCCGCAAGGTGCTCATCGACGTCGAGATCGGCTTGCCCCGTTGTGGCTGCGATCCAGCCGATGCCGGGCGCCTTGCCGAGCGAGCACGATCCGCCGGGCTCGACGTCCGCGGTGTGATGGGCTACGAGGGGCACCTGATGATGGTGAGAGACCGCGAGAAGCGTGTCGCGAAGGTCGAGGCCGCGGTCGAGCTGTTGCGACGTGCGGCCGACGAGGTCGGTGGCGAGATCGTCTCGGGGGGCGGTACGGGCACGTTCGATGTGAACACCGGATGCACCGAGATCCAGGCTGGCAGCTATGCGCTCATGGACACCGACTACGCGCAGCTCGATCTCCCGTTCGAGATCGCGTTGAACCTCGTCGGGACCGTGATCTCCACGAGCTCGAAGGGCTGGATCATCGCGGACACCGGACTGAAGTCGCACGGGATGGACCACGGCAACCCGTCATGGGACGCCGGTGATCTGCTGTTCATGTCCGACGAACACGTCACCCTCCAGCCGTCCGCCACCGGGTGGTCGGTGGGCGATCGGGTGCGCCTTCAGCCAGCGCACGTCGACCCCACGGTGGCCAAGCACGAGCAGATGTGGGTCGTCGACGGCGACGACGTGGTCGACCGGTGGCCCGTTGACCTCCGTCACTGGTGATTCTCCAGCACATGACGCTCCGGTTTCGGAGACGGCGACTCTCAAGCGACTCGTCGAGTGAGGTGTTCTCGGTCGACGTACAGCATGAGCGCAGCTGCACAGCCCATGATCGCTGCGGCCGCCACGCCCATCGCGGTGGTCTGACCCGCGGCGAAGAACGATCCGCCGATGAGCGGGCCGAACACTCTGCCCAGCGCCATCATCGCGTGCGCGTCCCCCGCTCGCTCTTCGGGGAAGTTCGATCGTGAGGCCAACAGTGAGAACGCAGCCGGTACACCCATGAAGAAGAACACGCCCCACACCGAGATCACCACGACAAAGACCGCGGGCACGTGGACGGTCGGCAGGAGGAATGCCAACACGGCCGTGAACACGAACCACATCCCGGCGGGCCCTCTCGACTTCGTCCACTTCGCCGCGGGAATCGCGAGCAGTGCGTTCGCGCTGAAACACAGCGACACCACGATCGGCGGAAGGTCGTTGAGTTCGGTCCCGATCGCGGCGCCATACACGAACACGGCGGAGCCGCCCATCGTGACGAACGTGAGCGCGATCAGCATCGCGCGAGCGCCACGAGTGGCTGCATGCCGTGTGCGGTGCGGCCGGAGCCGATCGACGCGCGGAACTGCGCGAACGAAGGTCAACGGGATCGCCGACACCATCGCCATCGCAACGAACAGTGAGCGAACGTCGAGCCCGTCGATCAGCACCGTGATGAGCGGTGGGAGTGCGATGCCCACGATTGGGCCGACCACCGCCACATCGCCGGTCTTGTCGTCATCCCCGACTGCCTCCTGCCAGGCGCACCACGACGCAATCCCCAGCGCGACCCCGCATGCGAAACGCCTGCCAGTCAGTGCCGCGAGTCCCGGGGCGAGCGCCGACGCGAGGTT
>JBGCFW010000242.1:0-17216 GCA_045107155.1 Ilumatobacter sp.
GATTCCCACCTTCGCCCACCACCTGCGCGCCGGCGGGTACCAGACAGCGCTCGTCGGAAAGATGCACTTCGTCGGCGCCGATCAGCTCCACGGCTTCGAGGACCGTCTGACCACAGACATCTACCCGGCCGACTTCGGATGGACACCGAACTGGAACGATCCGGACGGTCGTTTCGACTGGTGGTTCCACAACATGGACTCGGTCGTGAACGCGGGGGTGGTCGACGTCTCGAACCAGCTGGACTTCGACGACGACGTCGGCTACCGCTCGGTTCGCAAGCTGCGCGACCTCGCTCGCAGTGCCGACGATCGCCCGTGGATGATGACAGCGTCGTTCACCCACCCACACGACCCGTACGTCGCCCGCCAGGAGTTCTGGGATCTCTACGAGCACGACACGATTCCGATGCCGACCACGCCGCCGATCGACGGAACCGACCCCGACGTGGAACTCGACCCGCATTCGGCGCGGTTGCGTCGCGTGATCTGCGCCGATTCGACCGACATCTCGGCGGACCAGATCCGCACTGCCCGTCACGCCTACCTGGCGAACATCTCCTACGTCGACCACCACATCGGCCAGATGCTCGACGTGCTGAACACGCACGACATGGTCGACGACACGATCGTGATCTTCACGGCGGATCACGGGGACATGCTCGGCGAGCGCGGCCTCTGGTACAAGATGAGCTTCTTCGAGCACTCCGCTCGCATCCCGCTCATCGTCACGCGGCTCGGTGACCTCAGCGATGGCAGCAGCCCCGGTGTGCGAGCGCCCGCCGGCGATTCGCCCGCCCAGGCGTGGCCAACCCACGTCGGAGCGCACACAAGCCTGCTCGACATCGCCCCCACGATGCTCGACATCGCCGGCATCGACGTGCCAACCGAGATGGATGGCCGGAGCGTGCTCCCGCTGCTGACTGCGCCCGAGAACGAACGGACGGTCTTGGGGGAGTACCTGGGAGAAGGAGCCGTTGCGCCGATCTTCATGATCCGTCGCGGCGACCTGAAGTTCATCTGGTCGCGCCCCGATGGCGCCCAGCTCTACGACCTCTCCAACGACACGGCCGAGTTGCACAACCTGGTCGGCTCCCTCGAGCACGCCGACGTCGTCGCCGACTTCACCGCCGAGGTGTTCACTCGATGGGACGTCGATGCCATCGACGCCGATGTCCGGGCCAGCCAGCGCGCCCGGGGGCTCGTCGATCGAGCACTCCGTCAGGGTCGATTCGAGGCCTGGGACCACGTACCAGTGGTCGATGCGACGAACCAGTACATGCGCAACCACCTCGACTTGAACGACGTGGAATCCTCACGCAGGGCATAGCCCGTCGACTTCGCCAGCTGTGTCGAGCGACACTTCGTTTCTCAAGTTCCTCTCTGGTCTGACCGATGTCTCGAACATGCGAGTCGTCGTTCCCGACCGGAGGCACCGGGCGTTCGGCACCGCATCGCGTGTATCACCGGGACGTCTCGCGGGGTCGTGATGAACATGGCAATGGTGAACATCGGCCTGAGCGAGCCCACGATGGTCCACCGCGTCGACGCGTCGCCACGGCACGCCGAGGCCCCGCCGCTCCCGCCGGGACGCCCCCTACGGCTCCCGGGACGCGGTACGACGTTCATCCGGGAGATCGCCGGTCCTCCGGCTGCTCCGACCCTCATGCTCTTGCACGGATGGGGTTCCACGGCCGATCTCAACTGGCACCGGTGCTACCACGCACTCGGTCAGAGGTTCCGAGTGATCGCGCTCGATCACCGCGGTCACGGTCGGGGCCTGGACACACGCCAGCGATTCCGACTCGAAGACTGCGCGGATGATGCCGTCGCCGTGGCCGACGCCCTCGGCGTCGACCGATTCATCCCAGTGGGCTACTCCATGGGTGGGCCGATCGCGTCGCTGGTGTGGAAGCGCCGGCCCGAACGCGTGGGCGGTCTGATCATGTGCGCCACGAGCCGACGATTCAACGAGACACGATCGAAGCGAGCGGGTTTCACGATTCTGAAGGGCACCTCGACGCTCGCATCGGTCGGGCCGTTCCGCTCGATCGGGCGACTTTCGGGCGCCGCATGGTCACGACGGTTGGAACGCCGCGGCGACGCAGCATGGACGGTCGAGCAGGTCCTCCGGCACGACTGGACCCAGGTGCTCGCTGCCGGACACGCGATCGGACGGTTCGATTCGACCGAGTGGATCGGTGATGTCGACGTTCCCAGCGCTGTGATCGTCACCCGCGGCGACGAGATCGTGCCGACACACGACCAGCTCGGCCTCGCAGACGCCGTGCCGACGGCGTCGGTTCAGGTCATCGATGGCGGACACACGGCCTGCAGCGCTGCGGCGGGACACTTCGTGCCGGCGCTTCTCAACGCATGTACGACGGTCACCCAGCCAGCTGCCATCTCGGCCTGAAGCCAGCCTGCGACGCCTCGGGATCGGCGACCCACGCAGGAGCCGATGATGCGGGGCGTCAGCTCACCAGTACTCCTCGAAGTGGATGTTGCCCGGAGCATTGCGCCGATCGACGGTGAACCCCTGCTCGCTGAGCAGCTCCACGACCCCGACCGTTTCGGGGAATTCCAGTTGGCCGTCGACCTCTTCGGGAATACCGATCATCGCCGGATTGCCACACAGGAACACGTGCGTCGTGTCCGGAGAGAGCGTGACCCCCAGCTCCGACTCGAAGTCGCCGTCGCGGATGAGGTCCTGCAAATATCGCTTCGGCACACCGGGTTCACGGGTCGGCATCGGCACGTAGTGATAGTTCGGGTACCGCCGCTCCAACTCACGATGCTGCTCCAAGTAGCCGAGATCCTTCGACTCGCGAACCGTGACGGCCGAGATGATGGGACCGGTGTGCCCCTTGCGCAGCAGCTCGATGACCATGCCGTTGTGCGGCGCCTCTCCCGTGCCGGTCGAGAAGAACACGATCTCGGACCTCGGATCGGTGACCGGCTTGAGGGTGTATCGCCCGGCGACCTTCGGACCGAGGTAGATCCGATCACCGACCTGCTTCTTCGCGAGACGCGGCGTGAGTGCGGGCGTGTTGTCCTCGGTAGGGGGAACGAGGACGATGTAGAACTCGAGTTCGTTGAGCCCGTTGTCATCGGTGAGGTAGCCGTGCTCGTCGAACATTCGCGACGAGATCGAGTACGAGCGTCGGATCAGCTTGTCCCAGCGCTTCTCGGCATCGGGATCAGGAGCCTCGTCGATGCGCTCTTCCCAGAATCCCAGACCGAGTGATGCGTACTGACCCGGAAGGTACGACGTGTCGCCGTGGTCGGGCTTCACGCGGAGGACCCAGAGGTCCGAATGCGTGGGCTCGAATGCGGTGATCGTGGCGTTGTAGTGCTCGTCGCGCAGTTCCTGGATCGCGCCGACGTGTTTCGTGCGTCGCTCCAGACCCGTGGCGAGCGGGACATGGTCGATCTCGGGGAACAGGGCCTCGCCCATCGCCGTGCCGACCTTCCAGCCGGGTGCGGTCGTGTCCGGCCGGTCGTCGGCCGAGTCGCCGATGAACCACAGCCGACCCGACGCAACTGCTGCTTCGCTCGCGCCCACATCGCTCGGGCCGGTGAACGAGCGGCCCGGAGCGAAGACCACGTGGTCGAATTGGAGGTCAGGCGTACGGCGGTCGCCGAAGTCGGCCATCGGATAGCCGTCGACGAGTGAAATGTCCGACGGCGATGACCGATAGAGAAGCGTCGCGGCGCGCTCGCGCTCGAGCTTGCGCAGCACCCAGGCGCCGACGGGGGAGAGGAGCGACGGGTCGAGCCCGCTCGCTGCGAGCACGACTCGATTTCCGGTGTCGGCGTACTGGGCGACGAGTTCCACGGCGTGGTCGGAGAGTCCGACGACGAGGATGTCCTGATCGTTGAGCGGTCCGGGGGACGCAGTGTGAATGCGATCGCTGTCGGGCACGGCGATCGGTGGTGCCCACGATGCATCGGTCTGACGCTCGGCGACGAGGACCGACCGGGTTCGGTAGCTCAGGCGGTTCGTGTTGACCACGAGGTGATCACCGACCGCATCGCTCACCGGGTAGATGGTGTCCACGGACTCGCCGAAGCCCACATCGAGTTGGTTCGGTCCGATCACGTCGGGGATGGCGACTCGGCCACCTGCCTCGAGCACGCGGACTCGCCCCAGACCCGACTTGAGTGCCGAGATGGCGACGGACAAACCGCCCGAGGTACCCCCGATCACGATCACGTCGTACACGGTCGCTGTCGTCATCTCTTCGTCTCCCATCGCAATAGCGTTGCAAACCCGGTCGGGTCAGCTGTCATTCGGTTGATCTGTTGCTCCGCCACGGTCGGTTTCCAGCATGTCCATCAGCAGACCGTCACCCCATGCACCGTCGTCTCGTCGCTCGTACCGCCGCATGACCCCGACTGGTCGGAAGCCCACCGATTCGTAGCACGCGATGGCCGCAGCGTTGTCGGCGGCCGGATCGATCGTGAGCCGGTGGTGCCGCCGGTCGTCGAAGAGGTGATCGGCGAGCCGACGGATCGCATCGCTCGCGATGCCCTGCCGATGTACCGAAGGATCGACGTAGATGTCGATCGACGCGTGCCGATACTCCTCGTCGGGTTCTTCGTGGAACTGGATCAGACCGACGATCGCGTCGCCCGCGACGATAGTGAATCGGTGAACGTCAGACTCGGAGAGCTCATGGTCGAACTCAGCCACCAGGTCACCGCCGCGCCACCAGCGGCGCACCTCGGGCGTCGAGCGGATACCAACGAGCGCGGGCCTGTCCGTGACCACGGTCGGCCGCAACCGGACCGTCCGGCCGTCGAGCACTCGCTCCTCCTGCATCGACACATCGTGACAGCCGCCGCGTGGCCGGATCTCCGAATAGGGAGCAAACACCACGAGTTTCGCCGGGGACGACCGAAACCGTGGGGGATACGTCCGACGCGATCGACGGGTCGCGCCCAGACTCTCGGGATGCGACATGTCGACCTCAGCCATGTGATCACACCCGGCATGCAGACCTACCCGGGCCTCCCGGTTCCCCAGGTGTCAGACCACCTGAGCCGGGAAGCCGCCGAGGAGATCTACGGACCTGGAGGAACATTCCAGATCGGGCTCGTCACGATGTGTACGAACACCGGCACGTACCTCGACGTCCCATTTCATCGATTCGCAGATGGTCACGACCTGACCGGCCTCGCGCTCGAGCGGGTTGCGGGCGTCCCCGCCGTGTGCATCGACCGGGTCGGGCACGGAGAGGTCGACCTCTCCGATGTCGACCTCTCGTCGCTCGCCGGACATGCGGTCCTGATCCGTACCGATCACTCTCGACTCTGGGGGACCGAGGACTACTTCGATGGCCACCCCAGCCTCACCGAGCAGACAGCGCAGGTGCTCGTCGACGCAAGGGTCGCATGCGTGGGCATCGATTCGCTGAACATCGACTCGACCGTCACCGGAGAGCGCCCGGTGCACACGGTGCTCCTCGCCAACGACATACCGATCATCGAACACCTCACCAATCTCGAGCTGCTTCCAGCCGACGGATTCTCGTTCACTGCCGTTCCTCCCAAGATCGAAGGGTGCGGGACATTCACCGTGCGAGCCTTCGCGACGGTGCCGACGCTCAGGTGAACTTGGCGAGCAACCGTTCGACGGTGCCGAGCGTTCGCATCGTCATCGGTCCGACGATGCGTTCGATGTGCGCCACCGGCAGCGACGACGTACTGACGCCATCGAGCGGCAACCAGTACCAGACGCGACCGGCGAAGCGGACGGCGTCTTCGTCAGGCACGACTGCTTCGACCTCCGCGATCTGCGCTGCTGTTGGCTCGCGTCGGAGGAAGGTGACCTGAATGCGGCCGGCCGTTGCGGCGATGTGGGCATCGTCGAACGGCTGACTCGCGATGCATTGCTCGAGTTCGTCAGCCGTCCGGACGAACGTCACCACGTCGAAGCCGTATGCGGTCCCCAGGAGGTCATCGAGCACCGACTCATCAGGGACGCCCGGCCCGACGACAAGGTTGCCGGCCGCCTGATAGGCCGCGACGTCGCGGAATCCGGCAGCGAGCAACGGCGCGATCTGCTCGTCGTTCGAGAGCCGACGCGCACCGGTGTTGATCGCGCGGACGAAGACGAACGACGAGTTGTTCATTCGCTCAGGTGATCGACCTCGAACGAGGCCACGACAGCTCCGAGGAGATTTCCGACCTGCGCGGCCTCACGCAGGGCATCGAGTTTCGACCTGCGCGGATCGACGCCGTCGACCACGTAGACCTCGACGCCGTCGCGAGCCGACGCGACGAAGTCGTCGCCGTCGTGCACGTCGGTTGCGTGACCGATGTCGGACACGTGGAAGTCATAGGCGAAGCGATCGACGACGAGCGACACCGAAGGCGAGGCTGCTTCAGGTTGGGCCGGGTACGAGCGGATCGCCGGCAGCCACCTCATGAGCTCCCGGAGGGGCAACGGTTCGCCGTCGGCGTTCGAGATCGCGCCGACCGGGATGACGAGCACGGCACGACCGTCGAGGACCGAGGCGCGGGACCCTGGCCGTCGACGACGCGCCATGCTCAGATCGATCTCGTCCGGAGGCTCGCGATCAGCTCTGCGACTTCTGGCGAATGATGTTCAGGGCGGAGCCGGCCTCGAACCACTCGACCTGCTCGGGGCTGAACGTGTGGTCACAGGCGAACTCGAACGTCGACCCGTTGGATTTGGTGACCTCGACCATCACCTGCTCGCCGGGGACTGGAGGGAGCGTGAGGATCGCGATGCGATCGTCCTCGTCGATCCGGTCGTAGTCGGCCGGATCAGCGAAGGTGACCGGGACCATGCCCTGCTTCTTCAGGTTCGTCTCGTGGATGCGAGCGAAGCTCCGTGCGATCGCCACGAGGCCCATGCGGAAACGGGGTTCCATCGCCGCGTGTTCGCGGGAGGAGCCCTCCCCCATGTTCTCGTCACCGATCACGACCCACGGCTGACCTGCGGCGTGATACGCCTCGGCGATCGCCGGGAAACGCTGCGTCTCGCCGGTGAGCACGTTCTTGCCGAAGCCCACCTCGTAGCCGTCGAAGGCGTTGACGGCGCCGAGATAGAGGTTGCCCGAGATGTTCTCGAGGTGACCTCGGTACTTGAGCCACGGGCCGGCCATCGAGATGTGGTCGGTGGTGAACTTGCCCTGTGCCTTCACGAGCACCGGCAGGTCGCGGTAGTCGGAGTGCGGGAACGGTTCGAACGGCGTCAACAGTTGGAGACGGTCCGAGTCGGGGCTCACGATCACTTCGATGTCGTCGCCGCCGTCAGCCGGGGGTGCAGTGAATGTGTCCTCGCCGCGGTCGTAGCCGGCGTCGGGGAGCACCTGACCGACCGGCGCATCGAGGCGCACTTCGGTGCCGTCGGGAGCGGTGATCGTGTCGGTGGTCGGATCGAAGTCGAGGCGTCCGGACAGTGCGATCGCCATGACCGTGTCGGGGGAGGTGACGAAGGCGAGCGTGTTGGCCGAACCATCGTTTCGCTTCGGGAAGTTGCGGTTGAACGACGTGACGATCGTGTTGGTTTCGCCGGTGATCGACTCGGGGCGGCTCCACTGCCCGATGCACGGCCCGCACGCGTTGGCGAGCACGGTCGCCCCGATCGCTTCGAGGTCGGCCAGGAGGCCGTCACGCTCGATCGTGGCGCGGGTCTGTTCCGATCCGGGCGTGATCATCAGCTCGACCTTGGACGTGAGTCCCTTCGCAGCGGCCTGTCGGGCGATCGACGCCGCCCGCGTGATGTCCTCGTATGACGAATTCGTGCACGATCCGATGAGACACGCGGACGGCTCGATCGGCCAACCGTTCTCACGGGCAGCGGCGCCGACACCGTCGACACCGGTCGCGTGTGCGAGGTCCGGTGTGTGCGGGCCGTTGAGCAACGGCTTGAGCGTGTCGAGGTCGATCTCGATGATCTGGTCGTAGAGCGCGCCGTCGTCGGGGCGGAGGTGCTCGGCGACCTTGTCGGCGGCATCGGCGAGATCCTCGCGGAATGTCGCCTTGAGATACTGAGACATGTTCTCGTCGTAGCCGAACAGCGAGGTGGTGGCGCCGATCTCGGCGCCCATGTTGCAGATGGTCGCCTTGCCCGTGGCTGAGATCGAGTCGGCGCCCGGGCCGTGGTACTCGACGATTGCGCCGGTCCCGCCCTTGACCGTGAGCTGGCGCGCCACTTCCAAGATGACGTCCTTCGGGCTCGACCAGTCGCTGAGCGTCCCGGTGAGCTTCACGCCGATGACCTTCGGCCACTTGACGTTCCATGCAAAGCCCGTCATCACGTCGACGGCGTCGGCGCCACCGACACCGATGGCGACCATGCCGAGGCCGCCGGCATTCGGGGTGTGGCTGTCGGTGCCGATCATCATGCCGCCCGGGAACGCGTAGTTCTCGAGGACGACCTGGTGGATGATGCCCGAGCCCGGGCCCCAGAACCCGAGCCCGTATCGAGCCGACACCGAGCGGAGGAAGTCGTAGACCTCCTTGTTCGTGTCGATCGCGACACCGAGGTCGATCTGGGCGCCGACCTTGGCCTGGATCAGGTGGTCACAGTGCACCGTCGACGGCACCGCGGCCTCCTCGAGGCCGGCGGTCATGAACTGGAGGAGCGCCATCTGTGCCGTCGCGTCCTGCATGGCGACGCGGTCGGGATGGAAGTCGGCGTAGCTCTCCCCACGCTCGAGCGACTGCCCGGCTGGATCGGCGAGGTGGTTGATCAGGATCTTCTCGGTCAGCGTGAGCGGACGCCCGAGCCGGTCGCGACCGATCTGCACGTTTCCGGGCAGGGAGGCGTAGACAGACTCGACGAGATCGATCGGAGTGGTGGCGGTCGCTTTCATGCCTTTCATCATGCCAGGTATACAAGTAGAGTACAAGTTGATGACGAGGCAATCATGACGACCAAGCCGTCGAGCGGGTGCCTCATCGGGCCCGGAGTCGACACATGAGGCGCATCCGCTACCAGGAGATCGCCGACGAACTCAGGCGCCGGCTCGCCGACGCGCCCGTCGGGTCCGTTCTGCCGTCCGAGTCGGCGATGTCGGAGGAGTTCGGCGCGTCGCGAGTCACGATCCGGCGAGCGCTGGAGCTGGTTCGAGACGACGGGTTGATCGCCGCCCGGCAAGGTTTCGGCTGGTACGTGGAGGGGGAGCCCGTGCGGCAACCTCTCGAGTCGCTCGGCACCATCGAGTCGCACGTCGAAGGTGTGGGCAAGCTCTCGGAGCGGCGCGTCGAGGAGTTCGCGTTTGAAGCGGCGCCGGCGCGCATCGCAAGGGTGCTCGACGTCGAGCAGGTCCTCCGCGTCAAGCGCGTCAACTTGGCAGACGGTGCACCGTTCGCCGTGGTCACCGTGTGGTGCCCGGCCGATCTCGGTGCTTCGCTCTCGCGACGCGACGTCGAGCGGCGACCCTTCTACGAGTTGCTCGACGTCGAACTCCGCGGCGCCACGCAGACCATCGGGGCCGATCTGGCCAGCGCCGTCGACGCCGCGCTGCTCGACGTGCCTGCGGGCGCACCACTCCTGCGCTGCCAACGCATCACGACGGACCACTCCGGGCGAGCCCTGCTCATGAGCGAGCACCTGTTCCCAGCGCACCGCACGGAATTCGTCGTCGACCTTCCTCAAGCCGAACCGAGCATGACGCCGAGCGGCCTCCGTCTCGTCGACTGACAGTGGCCAGTCGGACTCATCTCGTGGCACCACGTGCCGATCGCGGGCTAGCTTCGCCTGCCGTGAGAGGCGAGCGGCGCATCATCGGTCACATCGGCCAGACCACTCGATGATCGAGGTCGACGGCTACACGCTCGACGACGAACTCGGGCGAGGAGGATTCGGAACGGTCTTTCGAGCGACCGACCACGTCCACGGTCGGCCCGTTGCACTGAAGGTGCTCGGGCGCCTCGACGACGAGGGGGCACGTCGACGTTTCGACCGCGAGCGCCGGGCGATGGGGACCCTCTCGGGACATCCCAACATCGCCGTCGTCTACAACTCCGGATTCACCGCTGATGAACGCCCGTTCATCGCGATGGAGCTTCTGACGGGCGGTTCCCTCGCTGACATGCTCGACGCGGGCGGGCCGCTCGGCGCGGACGAGGCCGTGGCGATCGGCGTCCAGCTGTGCGATGCCCTCGGACACGCACACGCGGGCGGCGTCCTCCACCTCGACATGAAGCCGGAGAACGTGCTGCTCTCCGAGTTCGGTGCCGTGAAGGTCGTCGACTTCGGCATCGCCGCGCTCGTCGACGACAAGCGATCGACCACGATTTTCGCGACACCGGCGTTCGCCGACCCGCGCGTTCTCGACGGACAGCCCGGCACCGATGCCTCCGACGTGTACGGCCTCGCCGCCACGCTGTACAACCTCATCGTCGGCGTGGCCCCATATGCGACCGAATCTGGTGGGCTCAGCACGTTCCACAAGATCGCCAACGATCCCGTACCGCGGATCGAGCGGAGCGGGATTCCCGCGGCGCTCTGCGACGCCATCCATCGAGCCATGTCGAAAGATCCTGCGGACCGCCCGACGATGCCCGAACTGCGCCAGGCGCTGATCTCCTCGACAGGTGCCGCGGCAGCGCCGGCGGCGCCTGCGACCACGCCGGGGGTTCCGGCCACCGTCGGCGTGGCGCCGCCAGCGACCGGCACCACGCATGCACCGGGCATCCCGGCAACGGCCTCTGCGGCAGTGCACGCGGGCGGAGCCTCCGAACAGCCCGACGGTCCGGAGCCGGAATCGCCGACACCCCGTGGACGATCGAACACGGCTGGGATCGCCCTGCTCTTCCTCGCCGGTCTGCTGCTGATCGGGTTCGTCGTGATCGCATTCACCGGTGGCGACGACGACGGCGACGAACCGGCGGCCGGACCGGGCACGGCTCTCGACATCGCCGAGGATCCCGAGCCCGACACGACCACCCGACCCTCGGTCGACGACCAACCCGAACAAGGAACAGGTAGTGAGGCGGTCATCGAGACGACGACCCCGGCCGCCACGACCGTGGTCGAGACGACACTGCCGCCGCGCCGCCCACCTCAGGACGGACCGCAGGCGAGCAACCCGCGATTCTCGATCCAGACCACGAACGGGCTTCCCGATCCCGAAGTCTTCGTCGTTCCGGCCGGAGCGCCACGCCTCTGCCTCACCTGGTCGTACCTCGACTTGCCCATCAACGCGCCGTTCCAGGTCGGGTGGAGTCTCGACGGCACACCGGACCCGACCTCGGTGAGTACCGGAACCAACCAGGGCGGTGTCTCGGGTGACTTCTTCGGCTGCGTCGAGAACGATGGCGGGTTGAACGCCGGGGTTCTCGAAGCGACGTGGACCGTCGGCGGACAACCGGTCTTCTCGCACGCAACGTTCGTGGGCGGTGACCGACGACCGGTCACGATCGGCATCCAGAACGACCGGTCGGACGCGGTGTGCGATGTGTTCTGGGCGCCGATCGGTTCCTCCACGCTCGGACTCCCCGCGAACCCTGTGCCGGTTCCGTCGGGCCAGAGATTCGAGACGACGCTGCCCACCGGCCGCTATCGGACGGTCGTGCGCAATTGTGCCGGGGCCGTCGTGTTCGACGAGGCGATGACGGAGTTCGTCGACGACGCCACGCTCACGGTCGTCGACTGACCCACTCGACCGGGCTCGCGGGAACCCTCGACGTCGAAGTGATCGACCGTTGTACCTTCGACCCCGATGACCGACCCAACGTCGCCGCAGCACCCCGCTGGAGCCTCGCCCACACACATCGTGGGCGGCACTCACCCTCCCGCGGGACCACCTCCCGACGCGCCACCCGCCGCCCAGCCGACTCCTGAATCAACGGGTCCGAACATGTTGGTGATCGGCATCGCGGCGCTGCTGGCCGTACTCGTCATCGGTGGCGGTCTGCTGTTGTTCACCGGAGGCGACGACGAGTCGGCTGACGATGTCGGAACCGCTCCGGCCACCGACCCGCAGCCCGCCGACACCGACCCGGTGCCCACCGATGCGACGACGACCACCACGACCACCACGACGATCCCCGGCCTCTCGGCCTCCGAACTCGCCCGATCAGTGGTCCAGATCATCGCGACGTTTCCCGAGGGGGTGTGCACCGGCAGCGGCACGATCATCGAAGAGTCTGGCGTCATCCTGACGAACAGCCATGTGATCGCCCGCAGCCAGGTGTGTCCATGGGAACAACTCCAGATCGCCACCGTCGACACGCCGGACCTTCCGCCACAGCCGTTGTTCGTCGCGGACGTGGTCGCGGACGATCCCGTCCTCGACCTCGCCGTGGTGCGCGTCGCCGGTCGCCTCGACGGTGGCGATGTGGTGCCGAACTTTCCGGTGATCGAGATCGGTGACTCCGCTGACCTCGAACTCGGCGACCCGCTCCGCATTCTCGGCTTTCCCGGAATCGGCGGCGAGACGATCACGTTCACCGAAGGCACCATCTCGGGCTTCATCGAGCAACCGGGGCTCGGTACCCGGAGCTGGGTGAAGACCGACGCGTCCATCGCCGGTGGCAACAGCGGTGGATTGGCAGCAGATGCAGACGGGCGCATCGTCGGCGTGCCCTCGCGGGCAGGCACCGGCGACGTCGATGACATCACCGATTGCCGGCTGGTGGCTGACACGAACAACGACGGCACGAACGACGGCGACGACTCCTGCATTCCCATTGGTGGCTTCATCAACGGCATTCGTCCGATCGACGCCGCCGCGCCGATCATCGCGGAAGGACTGGCGGCAGCGAGCGCCCCGGGGGCCCCTGCCGAGACCACCACCACAACCACCACCACTACGACGACAACCAGCACGACGGTGCCGCCGACGACCGCACCTGCGCCCGTCGGCCCCGACGTGACCGCCTTCGACGCTCGCTTCTCGATACAGACCACCAACGGCCTGCCGGACCCCGAAGTATTCGTGGTCCCCGAAGGTGCTCCGCAACTCTGCCTCACGTGGGGCTACCGCGGGTTCTCACCGGGTGCTTCGTTCGACGTGTTCTGGAGCATCGACGGCCAACCCGACGCAGGATCACGATCGTCCGGCACCAACCAAGGTGCCGCCGACGGCCAGTTCTTCGGATGCATCAGCAATCAAGCCGGACTGACCTCAGGGCTCTACGAGGCCACGTGGGCGGTCGACGGCCAACCGGTCTTCTCGCACTCGATCCTCGTCGGCGGCGGCCGAGCAGCACACACGATCGGTCTCCAGAACAACACCGACCAGCGCATCTGCGTCGTCTCGTGGACCCCGGTGGGTTCGACCGGTCGCAACCTCCCGCGAAATACCCGGCCGATCGAGTCGGGTGCACGCTTCGAGACCACCTTGCCTGCGGGTGCCTATACAACGCTCGTCGCAACCTGCAACGGCGAGGTGATCTTCCAAGACGACGGCACCGAGTTCGCCAGCGATCTCACCCTGACCCTGCCGCTCTGATCCGACAGCGCCTCTCTGCGCTGCGTACCGGGGCGCTTCGCCTACTCTCCGGCGATGACATTGACCACGTCGTATGTCGTCGGACCCGACCATCCACCGGTTCGCGATCTCACCCTCGGCCGGCTCCTCATCGAGGCGGCTGAAGCCGCACCCGACCGCCTTGCACTCGTCGAAGGCATCGCGGACGCCGACGCTCGGCGATCGTGGACGTACTCGGAGTTCCTCGCCGAGGCACGCAGAACGGCGCGAGCGCTGCTTGCGCATCACCGACCCGGAGACCGCATCGCGGTGTGGGCACACAATCGCCCCGAGTGGCTGTTCCTCGAGTTCGGATGCAGTCTGGCTGGAATCGTCCTCGTCACGATCAATCCGGCGTACCAGGCCGGAGAGCTCAAGTACGTGCTCACGCAATCGCGTTCGCAGACCCTGTTTGTGGTCGACGAATTCCGAGCAAACCCGATGCGCACAACCGCCGAGACCGTGCACCCCGATTGTCCCGACCTCGAGCGGATCATCCGCTTCGACGAGTGGGACGAGTTCATCGAGGGTAGCGACGCCTTCGACGGGCCGCTTCCGGTGGTCGACCCCGACGACCCGATCATGATCCAGTACACCTCGGGCACCACCGGGTTCCCGAAGGGCGCGCTGCTCCGGAACTCAGGCCTCGCCAACAACGGCTGGCACACCGGTATGCGGATGGGCGTGTCCGACGGCGGCGTCTTCGTGGTGACGATGCCGCTCTTCCACACCGGCGGCAGCGTGTGCTCGACGCTCGGCGCCGTGGGCACCCGCTCGACGATCGTTCTCGTCGAAGCGTTCGACCCGGGCCTCGTCCTCGAACTGTTCGAAACCTTCGGCGCCACGGCGATGCTCGGTGTACCGACGATGCTGATCGCGATGATCGAGCACCCTGATTTCGCGCAGCGTGATCTGTCGACCATCTCGGCGATCTGCTCGGGAGGTTCTCTCGTGCCCGCACCCCTGGTTCGCCGACTGGAAGAGTCGCTGGGAGCGCCGTTCACGATCGTGTTCGGCCAGACCGAGTGCTCTCCCGTCGCCTCGATGACCCAACCGAGCGACACGATCGAGGACAAAGCCGGGACCATCGGACCCCCGATGCCAGGGGTCGAGATCAAGATCATCGACCCCGAATCCGGCGAGACCGTGCCCATCGGTGAGGTGGGGGAGTACTGCACCCGGGGCTACCACGTCATGAAGGGCTACTTCGAGATGCCGGAGCGGACGGCCGAGGCGATCGACGCCGACGGGGGGCTTCACACAGGCGAGCTGTGCGCGATGGATGGCAGCGGCTATTGCACCGTCGAGGGTCGGCTGAAAGACATGATCATCCGCGGTGGCGAGAACATCTATCCGCGGGAACTGGAGGATCTGCTCTTCGCCCACGACGCAGTGAGCGAAGTCGCGGTCGTGGGCCTCCCCGACGCCACGTGGGGCGAGACGGTCGGCGCGTTCGTGAAGCCGGCACCCGGTGCAAGCGTCGACAAGAACACGCTGTTCGCGTACATGCGCGAACACCTCGCCCCGCACAAGACACCGAAGCAGTGGTTCGCAGTCGAAGAGTTCCCGATGACGGGCAGCGGAAAGATCCAGAAGTTCAAGCTCCGCGACGACTGGGTCGACGGGCGCTGGACCGAGCTCTGAACGGATCGCGGCCGGACCCGCTCAGCCGAGCAGAAGTCGGAAATCAGCGGCCCGCATCGGTGCGCCGAGCAGATCGCCCTGTGCGACGTCGCAGCCGGCGTCGATCACGACCTCGAGCGCCCGCTCACCATCGACGCCGATGGCTCCCACCGCGAGTCCGAGCCGACGGCCCATCGCGACGGCGGCGGCGAAGAGTTGGCCGCTCGGTTCGCGTTTCGCGACCGCTGCTTCGAGCAGGCGGCGACTGAGATCGAGCCGGGTGAAGTCGAAGGCACCGATGCTGAGCACCGACGCTGAGCCCGTTCCGAAGTCGTCGAGTGTCAGCTCGACACCTGCAGATCGCAGGCGGTTCAGGTTCTTGGTGATGACGGGGTCCTCGGGGGTGAACACGCTCTCGGCGACTCCAATGCCGAGTCGTTCGACGAGAACGGAATCGTCGGCCACCGAACGTTCGATGAGTGCGATGAGCTCTTCGGCGCGGCACTGGACCGCGTTCAGATTGATCGTCACCCGGCTCGCCGAGCCGGCTGGGAACGATCGGATCTCGGCGATCACCTGCTCGACGAGCGCCAGGCCGAGCCGGATGCTCGTCGGGCTCCCCTCGATGCTCGGCAAGAAGTCCTCGGGGAGGTGGACCGTCTCTCCGGTGGTCGGGTCGGTCCAACGCATCGCGGCCCGCGCGCCGACCAGTGCACGTGTCGCCGGCGAGCGGAGCGGCTGGAAGAACGGCACGAACTGCGTCTCGTCCAGGCCGACTTCGATGGCACGCAACATCACGTCCCGAGCCTCGCTGGACCGAAAGACCGCGCGATCGAATCGCGCGTGTGCGTTGCGCCCCGCAGACTTGGCCTGATACATCGCATGGTCCGAGTACTCGATCAGCTGATCAGCGCTCGCGGCATCCCACGGATACTCCGATGATCCGAAACTTGCGGTACACGTGTAGGTGAGGTCGTCGAGTTGATAGTCGTCGAGGAGACGCTCGCGCAGCTTGTCGACGACGATCCTCAGCTTCTCGGGCGCGAGACCGGGGTCGAAGAGCACGACGAACTCGTCGCCACCCACCCGTCCGACGATGTCGGAACTCTTCAACGACGATCGCAGACGTTTGGAGAACGCCTCGAGCAAGATGTCACCGTACCGGTGTCCGAAATGGTCGTTGAGCGTCTTGAAGTTGTCGAGATCGAGATACAGAAGCGTCAGCTCGCGACCGTCTCGCTGGGCCTCGTCGAAGCGCGATGTGAGCTGTTCGAGGAAGCCCGTTCGGTTGAGGAGGCCGGTGAGTCCGTCGAGGCGCGCCGCTTGGCGGAGCGCGTCCTGTGCCGCGTCGTCTTCGGTTTCGTCGGCCACGTAGCCGACCACATAGAGGTCCGAACTGCTGTCGGCTGATTGGCTCGCGATCATTTGGCCGCCGACTGGCCCGTCGAGCGGGCGAACTCGGAGTGAGAGGTCCAGGATCCGGTCGCTCCCGTCACCCACCGGGGTCTCGATCCGGCCGCGCCATTCGAGTTCGTCGAGCAGATCTCGGTGCACGTCATGCGCAAACTCAGAGCTGACGTTCGTCAGAAACAGGTGTCGCCAGTCGAGGCCCTCCACGTGATCCAGATCCAGTCCGACGATGTCGAGCAATGCCCGATTGGCCGCCACGACCGCACCGGAGGTCTCCGCCACGAATATGCCGGTCGCAGACTCCTCGAAGGCGAGCCGATGGGCTCCAGCCACGCTCGAGCGTTCGTCGATCGTGACCGCAAGCACCGTGACCGGGGGGTCGGATGGAATCTGCGTCTTGGACAGGTCCGCACTGATCTTGCGAGTCCCGACCCGCAGCCTGACCCGCAACGGGCCCGCATCGACGTCGTCGCGCCACCGGACGTAGGAGCGAACGGACTCGCCAACGAGCGGCATGAACGGGGAGTTCAGACGGAGGAGCCCGTGTTCACCGCCGAACAACTCCTCGGCGAAGCGATTGTGGTCGACCACGCGTCCACCGTGGTCCAGCACGACGAGCGGCACCGGAACGTCGTCGGGGCGCCCCATCACCCACGACGGTGCGCCCGTCGAATGCCCGAGCGCGCGTCGCAGGCTCTCGGGGTCGAGAGCCTGACTCATTCGTCCTCG
>JBGCFW010000243.1:0-24601 GCA_045107155.1 Ilumatobacter sp.
TTGTCGGTGATCTGCGTGGGGACGTTCATTTCGTGGGCTCCTTGGGACGACCGGCTCGTTGCTCGGTTCGTTTCTGTACTGCGTACTTTACCACGCAATGCGTGAATGTCAACCCCTCTGCGAGAAATACTACGCATGACGGTTCGACGGTCGAAGCGCCGACTCAGCGACCGATCCGCACTGCCGGTGCGAGTCCTCGGCCGTGGGGTTTGCCGGCGGTGGCGTCGGCGCTGCCAGTGAGGAATCCGAGGTTCTGGACCGCGTAGTTGTCGATGTTCGGGACCACAGCACTCAGCTCGCTCGACCCGGCGCCCATCCACGTCGCGATCGTCGCGGCGTACTGATCCACCGACGTCGACGGGAGGAGTCGGCCTCGGCCGACATCGTCGGGGCCGTCTTCTGCGATCACCGGCACACTGCCGTACACGCGGTTGCCGCGCACTGCGCCACCCATCACGAGGTGGTGGCCGCCCCATCCGTGGTCGGTTCCGTCACCGTTGCTGGTGAGGGTGCGCCCGAAGTCCGAAGCCGTGAAGGTCGTCACCTGATCGGCGGCGCCAAGTGACGTGCTCGCGGCGTGGAAACCGGCGAGCGACGAGTCGATCGCGCGCAGAAGCGCAGGGTGCTCGCGGGCGAGCCCGTTGTGGTTGTCGAACCCGCCGATCGACACGAAGAACACCTGGCGCTTGAGACCGAGCTGGTCGCGTCCCGCCGCGATCAGCTTCGCCACCATGTGGAGCTGGGCCGACAGCTGCGTCTCGGTGCGATTGTCGGACTGCAGTGAGAAGTGCCGCGCGAGATCGTGGCGGCCGTCCACAGCCGTGACGGCGGCATCGAGGCCGTCTGCTGCGTCGAGTGCACGGCGTGAGATGTCCGAGTACGACGCGGGGAACAGCTCGGGGCGGGACATCTGCATGATCTCGCGGATGCCTGCGTTCATCGGGTCGTACCGGAAGGTGTCGCTGCGCAGTTGGGTCACGCCACGGGGTGACACCTGGTACTGCAGCGCGTCTCTCCCGGACATCATCACGGCGTTCCCGGCGACCGACGTGCACGTGAACGCCGAGTTGGCCGCGTTCCCGTCGAGTAGGAGGTCGGCGATCCGGCCGCCCCACCCGGTGGTCGAACCCTCCGGCGACGACGACTGCCAGTACGACTGCTGATCGTTGTGCGAGAACAGCTGGGGTGGACGGTCGGCCTGGTTCTCCCAATCGCGCTTCGTCAGCGGGCGCACGAGGGTGCCGACGTTCGACAGCACGGCCACGTCGCCACGTTCGAAGAGCCCGTGAAGTCGTCGCAGCTCGGGCGCGAAGCCGAACGTCCCCGCGCCGCTGAAGCCGTCGGTCGGACGAATGTCGAGGAGATCGGCGCGGTTCCGAGCGATGCCGCCGCGAGCGTTCCGATACGCGGCGTAGCCGGCCGAGTCGTTCGGCACGAACGTGTCGTGGTGGTCGTTGCCGCCGTAGAGGAACACGCACACGAGGGCGCGGTAGCCCTGAGGGTCGGCGGCGGCGTGCGCGATTCCGTTGAGCTCGAGCGCCCAGGGTGCCGCGAACCCAGCTGAGGCCGCGATGGTGGATCGACGCATGAACTCGCGTCGCGAGTGAGGTCCGAACATGTCAGCGCTCCCAGAGGAAATCGGTCGAGGCGAGGATCATCGATGCCGCACCCATGACGCGGTCGAGGTGGATTTCGCGGCGGCGTCGGGTCGGCCCGTCGCGTCGGTCGTCGGGGTCGTATCCGTCGTCGCGTGTCTGTTGGACTCGGCGGATCACGACCGATCGCGTCGCATCGCTGAGCCCTGTCGGACAGAGCCGAGCGGCGATCTCGTCGACGAGGGCTGCCGCATCGGCATCGGAGAGATCCTTGCCGACGGCCGCCGCCAGCAGGTCGTCGATCTCGAAGCGCACTCGGTTCGGTGGCCGCCTGAGGAATCGTGCCAGGTAGTTGATCCACCCGATCGCAGAGGTCTCGTTGGCGATTTGCATCTCGGGAGCGACGAGGCCGGCGTCGCCGAGCGGTGACTGGGGTGGCACGTAGCCCGGGCGATAGAAGTTGAAGACCGAGTTCGCGTCGAACGGCTGCTGGCCGAGTCGATCGGCAGAGCTGTCGAGCCGTCCGATCTGCCAGGGGAGCGATGTCGTCCTCGCGCCGAACGCTCGAAGACCGATCGTGAATCGCAGGACGGGTTCGCGCACCTTGCCGTGTGACTCAGGCCATGAGGTTCGCCAGGCTTCGGCGTCGGTCAGGATCGCCCGCACGACGGCGCCGAGGTTGCCCCGCCGGCCGTTGCCGTCGTTGTCGAACACGGCGGCGACGCGATCGACGTACGCAGGGCTCGGATTCGAGGTGACGAGGCGCTGGATCAGCTGCCGCGAGATGAAGGGCGCAACGTTGTGGTGTCCTGCGATCGCATCGAGTGCGAGGGCGAGACTCTGATCGAGCGTCCGATCTTCTCTCGCAGGGATCGTCGCGCCGAAGAACTGCTTCGCGCCGGTCTCGTGCCAGCGTTCGGCGAACTCGCCGGTCGACTCCATCGGAAGGCGGTACTTGTTCGGCGCACCTCTCACGTCAGGTCGTCTGAAGCCGGTGAACACTCGGGCGAGCCCGACGACGTCGTCGTCATCGAATGTCGGAATCGGCTGCCCGCCGCTCGTTCGCTGCGTGCCGTTGCGGTTCAGCTCCCACAGCCCGATGGAGAACAGCTGCAAGACCTCGCGGGCGTAGTTCTCGTCGGGGACCGATCCGCGTCGTTCGTCTTCTCGTCGGTTGCGGTCGTAGGTGAGGTAGTCGCCCATCGCGACCGAGCGAGTCACCGCCTCGAGCAGCTCTCGATACGTGCCGAAGCAGTGGGCTTCGAGGAGGTCGGCGTAGACCGCGACGTCGTTGTCGTTCAGCTCCTTGCTCGACGCGACCATGATCTGCGAGAGGGCGTAGGCGACGCGCTTGCGAAGTTGGTCGGCATCGGTGAGGTAGCTCTGCCACACGATGTCGTGGAGTCGGTCGCCTCGTCGGCGGCGAGCGTGCCAGGTCTGCGCCGGTGTGCGTCGCATCTGCTCGTCGAGCCAGGCCTGTGCCCCGATGTTCATCAGGCGATTCACATCGGTCGAGGTGGCGCCGAACGTGGCGCGTTGGAGGAAGCGGACGGCTTCGGCTCGGGTCGGATTGGCCAGTGTCATGGTGCACCTGTGGAAGTGTTGGTGTGTCGACGACTTCGTCATCCGCCCTGCCGGAACCTAGACATGCGCCACCGGCGAATGTCGGCACGAGCGCAAGAAATATGACGAAAGTGTGAAGGTGATCGTCATGGAACGTACACGAATCGATCAGTGGCTGTGGTCTGTCCGACTCACCAAGACGCGTGCTGATGCCGCGCAGGCATGCCGGGCCGGTCACGTCTCGGTGGACGGCAAGACGGCGAAGGCGTCGACGCCAGTACGCATCGGTGATCGCGTCGAAGCCTTTCTGGCCGGTCGCCGGAGAACCGTCGAGGTGACGCAGGTGATCTCGAAGCGAGTGGGCGCCGCGATCGCCGTCGACTGCTTCGTCGATCACTCGCCGCCGCCTCCCGAGCGGCTCCCAGACGCTGTCGTCTTCGCGCAGCGCGACCGAGGAAGCGGCCGACCCACCAAGCGCGACCGTCGCGAAACCGATCGTCTGCGGGGTCGACAACGCTGATCGCTCGTGACGATCCGATCGTCGTCGCACGCCGTCGAATCGACGCTGCAACGAGCGCTAGTCTCTCGCTCTGCCTGCACGACCTGTGACCACGAGAGCGGAGTGATGATCCACGACGAGTCGGGCGAATTCTCGCCCTCGATGGCGGTGACGGGCGAGTCCGTCGAGGCGGAACAGCGCGAGCCATCGTCGCTGCCGGGGGGCGTGTGGGCGCTGTTCCTCGGGCTCGGGTTGTTGATGGTCGGCAATGGCCTCAACGGAGCGGTCATCGGTATCCGTTCGGCCAGCGAGGGATTCAGCGTCACCGTGACCGGTGTGATCATGGCCGGCTACTTCGCCGGGTTCCTGGTCGCTCCCAGCCTCGTCGTCCGGATGATCCCGTCGGTCGGCCACATTCGTGTCTTCGCCGGCCTCGCGTCGACGGCGTCGAGCGTCGTGCTGATCCATGCGATCGCGGTGTTCCCGGCGAGTTGGACGCTGATGCGCTTCGTCTTCGGCTTCTGCATGTCGGGGCTCTACGTCGTGATCGAGTCGTGGCTCGGGGAGATGACGACAGTCGTGAACCGGGGCCGCACGCTGGCCGTCTACATGATCGTCTCGATGATGGGGCTCGGGCTCGGTCAGTTGCTGATCACCTCCGCAGACCCGAACAGCTTTCAGCTCTTCGTCGTCTCGTCGGTGCTGGTGTCGATGTCGCTCGTTCCGGTCACGCTGGCCGCCACGACCAAGGCACCGGCGGTGGCCGTGCCCGAGCCGGTGTCGGTTCGCGATCTGGTCCGACTGGTTCCGACCGGGGTGCTGTCGTCGTTGATGAGCGGTGCCAGCGCCGGCATCATGTTCGGCCTGGCGTCTGTGTACGCGACATCGATCGGCCTTTCGATCGATCGAACAGCGGTCTTCCTGCTCGCGCCGATGATCGGCGCCGTCGTCTTCCAGTTCCCGATCGGGCGCGTCTCGGACAGGGTTTCGCGTCGAGCCGTGATCTTCGCCGTGGCGGCGACCGGCGCGACATTGGCGCTGGTGTTGCGGGCGCTTCCCGAGCAGAGTGTGCTCGTTCCGGTGATGATGGTGGGGCTCGGCGGGATGCTGTTTCCGCTGTACTCGCTCGTCGTGTCGTACACCCTCGATTGGACCGAGGACACCAAGATCGTCGGTACGTCGGGCACGCTCGTACGGATCAACGGTGCTGGCGCGCTGCTGGGCCCGCTCGTGACGGCGCCGATGATGTCTCGGTTCGGCGCCGACTGGTTCTACCTCGCGCTCGCAGCGGTCTTCGGCGTCGTCGTCACCTACGTCGGGTACCGACTCGTCGCCAAGGATGCGCTCCCGATGGAGCGCCAGAAGTCGTTCGTGCCGTTCCCGGCTCGCGCCAGCTACGCGGCAACGGCACTCATCGTGAAACCGGTGCGGAAGGTCTCGCAGATCGCCGCCAGTCGAAGCGTCTCCTCGCGGCGGCATCCCCACCAGCCTGCGGCTGAGCGACCGTCGGAAGGAGCGGGCTCAGAGGTCAGCTGAGCCCGACGATGTTCCCGTCGGCGTCGATGTCGATCTGCTGCAACGCCGGGGTCTTCCCGAGCCCCGGCATGGTTCGCATGTCGCCGCAGATCGGGTACACGAACCCGGCACCAACCGACGCGCGGACTTCGCGCACGGGCAGTGTCCATCCGGTCGGCGCCCCCTTCAGCGTGGCGTCGTGGCTGAGCGACAGGTGCGACTTCGCAATGCAGACCGGCAGGTTCCCGAATCCGTTCGCCTCGTAGTTGTCGATCTGCTTCGCTGCGGCGGGGCTCACCTCGATGTCGTCGGCTCCATACACCTTCTGGGCGACCGTGCGGATCTTGTCGCGCAGGTTCATCTCGTCCGGATACAGCACCTGGAAGTCCGACGCCTCTTCGGCGGCCTCGACGACGGCCTGCGCCAACTCGATCGCTCCGGCGCCACCATCGGCGAAGTGCGTGGACACCGCGGCGCGAGCGTCGTACTCGGCGGCGATCTCCTTGATCGCGTCGATGTCGCCCTGGTGATCGCCAGGAAACACGTTGATCGCCACGACGGGCGTACAGCCGTGGATGCGCATGTTCTCGAGTTGCTTCCGCAGGTTGTCGCCACCTTCGTGGACCTCGTCGGGGTTCTCCTTCAGGAGGTCCTCGGGGAGCGGCTGACCGGCGACGATCTTGTGCCTCCCGGAGTGGGCCTTCAAGCCGCGCACCGTCGCAACGAGGACCGCAGCGTCGGGTGCAAGGCCCGACGCTCGGCACTTGATGTTGAAGAATCTCTCGGCTCCCATGTCGGCACCGAAACCGGCCTCGGTGACGAGGTAGTCGCCCATCTTGATGCCGATTCGATCGGCAACGATCGAACTGTTGCCGGTGGCGATGTTGCCGAACGGCCCGGTGTGGACCAACGCCGGCGTGTGCTCGAGCGTCTGCATCAGGTTCGGCTTGATCGCCTCCATCAGGATGACCGCCATCGAGCCGGCGACCTTCAGGTCTTCCGCGGTCACCGGGCTGCCCGCCTTGGTGTATCCGACCACGATCCGGCCGAGCCGCTCACGGAGGTCGCGAAGGCTGGTGCACAATGCGAGGGTCGCCATCACCTCCGACGCGGCGGTGATGTCGAAGCCGGTTTCGCGGGGGATGCCGTCGAGCCGTCCGCCGAGCCCGATCGTGGTGTTGCGCAGCGCTCGATCGTTCACGTCGAGAACGCGTCGCCACGTGATGTTGTGCTGATCGAGCCCGGACTCGTTGCCGTGGTACAGGTGGGCATCGAGCGCCGCCGAGCACATGTTGTGTGCGGCGGTCACGGCATGCATGTCGCCGGTGAGATGCAGGTTCAACAGCTCCATCGGCACCACCTGGCTGTATCCCCCGCCGGCAGCGCCGCCCTTGATGCCGAAGGTCGGCCCCATCGAAGGCTGACGCACGGCGATCACGCCGCGTTTGTCGATGTGTGAGAACCCCTGACCGAGTCCGACGGTGGTGGTGGTCTTGCCCTCGCCGAGCGGCGTCGGCGTGATGGCCGACACCACGACGTACTTCGCGTTCGGTCGGTCGGCCATCTTCTCGATCGCGTCGAGACCGATCTTCGCCGCACCGCTGCCGTATGGCTGGAGGCACTCGGTCGGAACGCCGGACTCCGCGGCGATCTCGGGAAGCGGTTTGAGCATTGCCTGGCTGGCGATGTCGAGGTCGGAGGGGAAGCCCATGTGTCGTGTCCGTTCTTCCGTCGGGGTGCGAGGGCCCGCACGTTAGGGCACCTCGCGAACGCGTGATGACAACTTGCGGTTGCGGCGAAACGCCCACCGATCGAGCCGTCAGGCGACGCTGGCGGCGCGGGTCTCCTACGATCTGCACCGTGCACCCAGTGGTCGAGGTCCGCCAGCCGAACCAGGCGGCGCTGTATCTCTCGTTGCGCGGACGCGTCGAGCTCGGACGCGAGTGTGACGGGCTGCTGCTCGCGGACCCGCAGGTGTCGCGTCGCCACCTCGCGCTCGACGTGGTCGGCGGCGCGGTGGTCGTCGAGGATCTCGGCAGTACGAACGGCTCGACCGTCGACGGTCGGCCGCTCCGGCAAGCAGTGGCGCTCGGGCCGGGCAGCGTCGTCCAGTGCGGGGCGACCACGGTCCAACTCGAATCGCGGGTCGACGCGACCATGCGCACGGCTGCGGGCGGGAGCGGCGCGAGTGTCTCCGACACCTTCGACCCGGATCGCACCGTCGTGGCCCGACCGAGTGGTGGGTCGGACCAGATCCGATCATCTGGCTCGACGGTGGGGCGCAGCTCGATCGACATCGTGGCGGCGAGCGCTCGTGACGATGGTGTCGATCTTCGTTCGCTGCCTGCCGATCAGGGCACGGTCACGATCGTGTTCAGTGATATCGAGTCGTCGACCGAGCGCGTCGTGGAACTCGGCGATCAGATCTGGTTCGAGATTCTCGAGTCGCACAACCGCATCGTGCGTACCCGTGTCCGCCAGTTCGGTGGTTCGATCGTCAAGAACCAGGGGGATGGATTCATGCTGTCGTTCTCCGGGGCGCGGCGCGCGCTCGACTGCATGACGTTGGTGCAGCTCGATCTGGCGAAACTCGCCGCGACGACGCCAGAGCGAGCGGTGCGTGTGAGGATCGGGCTCCACACCGGTGAGGTACTCGCCGACGCCGACGGAGATTTGTTCGGTACGCACGTGGTGGTCGCGGCGCGCATCGCGGGAGTCGCACGTGGAGGCGAGATCCTGTTGTCGGCACTCACTCGCGAGATCGTCGCAGCGCGCGGCGACCTGGTGTTCGGTGCGCCGCGTGACGTCCACCTGAAGGGAATCGGCGACGCCATGGCCTATCCGTTCGACTGGACGACGCAAACAGGCTGAGTCGCTGGGCGGTGAGCTCAGCGAGGGGCGTCGGGGGACGACGCGAGCGCGCGTGTGATCTGGCCGACGAGCGCCTCCACATCGTCCGGTCGACGGGGGTCCCAGTGTCGTGTGTCGATCTCGGTCGACCATCGAGCTTGTTCGCGCATCGCAGACTGCCATGCACGGAAGTGTCCGTCGAGTGCGCGGAGGTGGCCGATCGTGAGCTCGTCTTCCGAGCCTCGGCCGCGGGAACGGACGCGCTCGATCAGGACGTCGGGTGGCGCACTGAGGAGGACCAGTACGTCGAGCGGAACGGCCGCCGCTGTCAGCGTGGCCATCTCGTCGAGTACCCGGGCCCGATCGGACGGCTCGTCGAGGAACTCGCTGAAGGGACCGGTTCGCCCGATGCTGAAGTCGCTCACGACGATGCCGTCGCCGGGTACCCCGATCAAGAGGTCGGCGCGGAGGCGGAGGAACGCAAGCTCGGAAGCGAGCGCTGCGTCGGGGTTGGCCTCGCCGTTGTAGTACTCGTCGAGGAGAGGGCTCGTCGACACCGGGTCGAGCAGTAGCGGGACGCCGAGCGCCTCGGCGATGGCGCGAGCCGTGGTGCTCTTCCCGACTCCGGTCGGTCCGTCGATCGCCACCACACGCACGACGCGACCCTATGCTCCGTCGCCGATTCCTGCGTCGTGCGCTTCGGCGTGGAGCCGGGGCGGTGGCCTACGGTGCGGCCATGCGAATCTGGCGACTCGAACAACTCGGCGATCCCCTCGATCAACTGCGGCTGGTCGACGAGGAGCCGCCGACGCCTGGCCCCGGTGAGGTGCTCATCGACATCGAGGCCGTCGGCCTCGCGTTTCCCGATGTGCTCCAGTGCCAGGGCAAGTACCAGGTCAAGACGGGCCCGGGCCACACGCCCGGCGGCGAGTCGTGTGGCCGTGTCGCTGCGTTGGGCGAAGGGGTGTCCGACCTCGACATCGGGCAGCGGGTCGCCTTCCTCGGTTCGGGCGGTCTCGCCGAGCAGGTCGTCCATCCTGCGGCGGGCGCATTCGTCGTGCCCGACGGCGTGTCGGCTGAGACCGCTGCCGCGATCCCGATCAACTACTGCACCACCTGGTACGCCCTGCACGAACGCGCGGCGCTCCAAGCCGGCGAGACCGTGCTGATCACCGGGGCCGCCGGCGGCACCGGCACGGCGGCGATCCAGCTCGCGAAGGCGGCGGGCGCCACCACGATCGCGATCGCTGGCGGTACGACCAAGGTCGAGTTGCTCCGTGAGATCGGCGCCGACGTGGTGATCGACCACCGGGAGACTCCCGACTGGGTCGATGCCGTGCGCGAGGCCTCGGGAGGAGGCGTGGACGTGGCGTATGACCCCGTCGGTGGAGACACCTTCCATCAGGTGCGGCGATGCATGGGCTGGGACGGCCGCCTGCTCATCATCGGCTTCGTCGCTGGGATCCCGGAGGTGAAGACCAACCACGCGCTGCTCAAGAACTATGCGATGGTCGGTGTGCACTGGGGTGCGTCGCTCGCCAAGTTCCCCGAATCGCTCCGCGAGCAGATGACGACCTTGCTGGACATGGCGGCTGAGGGCTCGGTGGCGCCGCCGTTGTATCCGCCGTTCGCGTTCGAACAGGCGGCGCAAGCACTCCAGGACATCAATGATCGCAAGGTGCACGGCAAGGTCGTCGTCACGCTCTGAGCGAGTGGTGAGGACTCGTCAGCGAGTCGACGTGTCGAACTGACCGCCCTGCAACGGTGTCGAAAACTGCACAGGGTCTTCCACGGTCGCGAGGGCCGCAACGGGCGGTCGCGTCAGTCTGACGCTCCTCGCTCGGTGTCGTGCTGGCGGAAGGCCCGCCGTGTGACACCGACCGCTGAGTCAGTCGACCGAGGCCGACCCGAGCTCGCAGATGTGCGGCTCGGATGGGGCGACTCTGGCTCGGATGTTGGCGAGACCGGTCACGCCCGAGAACGATGCCACCTGCGTGACGGGTAGGCAGTTCCCCGAACCGAGGTTCTCGATGCTGTGCGTCGGCGTGGCGACCCGAACACAGAGCTTGTCGAGCGAGTCGATGCGGAGCTCGGCGAGGGTGGCGGTGAAACCGGTCTCGTCGTCCCAGACGAGCCAGTCGCCCGAGCCATCGGACTGGCCGCCGTTGGTCCCCGCTTGGACCGGCTCGAACTGGTTGCCGAAGAAGTGCAGGTGGTAATCGGCGATGCTGAGATCCTGCGTTCCTGCGTTGTCGAAGTCGAACGAGGCGGCGATGGTGGTGCCGTCGAACTCGACCGACGTGAGGCACGCCCAGCGATCGATACCGGTCACGTCGTCACCGCACAGTTCATCGGGCGGGATGCGCTCGAGCTGGTCGACGACGCTCGAGACGCCGTCGACGCCACTCGTCGTCGCGATTGCCACCGATGCGACGTCGTCACTGACGCGACCAGTGAGGGTCGCGACACCGTCGCTGACCGACACCGCCACACCGGGGGCCGCCGCCGAGAGTGCTGCTTGGGCATCGGCGGCGATTTCGGCGTCGGTCGGCCCGGGATCCGGTTCGGGTTCGACGGGAGCCTCGGTGGTGGGCGCGACGGTCTCGACGGGTGGATCTTCGACAGGGACCTCGGTCGGCTGGACCTCGACGGTGTCGATCACCTCTGCAGCCGAGTCGACCGGGGCGGTGTCGCCGTCGTCATCGCCTCCGCCTCCGAGCACGACGAATGCACCGACGCCGAGGATCACGGCGGCAGCTGCCCCGCCGAGGATGAGCGGGAGCTTCGAACCGCCGGCCTGGTCGTTCGCTGGACCGGTCGGTGCGGCTGGCCCGCCTGGCGACGCCGCCGACGGAGGCGGTGCGGCAGCGACGGGTACCGGTGTCGTCGGTTCGGTGGCGGTCGGTGATGGCGCCGGGGCCGGTGGGGGAGGAGGCGTTGCGGTGGGCGGTTCCGGTTGCGCTGCAGGAGCAGGGGTCGCCTGCGTGGCCGGGGCCGGTGGGGTCGGCGTTGAAGTCGCTGCGCTTGCTGCGGTCGCTGCTGCTGCGGCGGCGGCCGCTGTGGTCGCAGCGGCGCCCGGCGAACTCGCGAGCGCGCCACCTGCGTATGCGGCGGCACCGAGGGCGATCGCGTGCTTCGGGTCGGCATCGACGGCCACGGGCCGCCCGAGCTCCGACGACACCATCTGGCTGATCAGCGGGATCCGGCTCGACCCACCGACCAGCAACACCTTGGAGACGTCAGCGGCGGTGATCCCAGCCGACTCGAGGGCTCGGTGCATGGCCGCGATCGAGTCTGACAACGAGGGTCGGATCAACGATTCGAACTCGCTGCGGGTGATCCGCACTTCGGTCTGAAGGCCTGGCAGCAGGACGGGAATGGTTGCGTCGGTGTCGGAGGACAGCGCGATCTTGGCCTCGACGCACTCCTCGCGCAGGCGGGCCACGCCGCTCATCACCATCGGGTCCTCGGGGTCCAGCTCCTGCAGCTTGCCCTCGAGCGCACGATTGACGTGCGCGAAGACCGCGGCATCGAAGTCGATGCCGCCCATGCGTTCGATGCCCTCCGGGCGCCCGATCAGGTCGAACCCGTCATCGGTCCGGCGCAGGACCGCTGCGTCGAAGGTGCCACCACCCAAGTCGTAGACCGCCACCACTTCCCCGGGCTCCACGCGTTCCTGCGTCGCATACGAGATCGCAGCCGCCTCGGGCTCGGTGAGCAGATCGGTGCGGTCGGCGGGGATGCCCGCGATGCGAATCGCCTGCTGCAGCAGGTCGATCTTGTACGGCCCCCAGTTGGCGGGATGGGTGACTGTGATGTGGTCGGGCGCTCCGCCCTCGCGCTCGGCGATGTCGGTGATCGTCCGAGTGAGGAGCCGGGCCATCAGCTGTTCAGCGGAGTAGGGCGCGCCACCAACGATGATCGGCGTCGTGTCGCCGAGGCGTCGCTTGAATTCTCGTGCGACGCGCTCCGGTTCGCTGAGGGCGCGCCGTACGGCAGCGTCGCCCGTGAGTTCGGTGTTGTCTTCGCGGAGCAGCACGACCGATGGAATCGAGGCGTTCTGCGTGCCGAGGCCGAAGATCTGGCTCCGACCGTCGCGATGTACAGCAGCCGCCGTGAACGTCGTGCCGAGATCGATGCCTACCTGATAAGCCACGGGTGATTCCTCTTTTCGAACGGACCGACCGCGTTAACCGCCCCGGAATGCACGCTGATGTTATGACGCTCGCGGCTCGACAGCTCATCGAAGCGAGGAGCGCCGGCCATCGCGGCTCGCGTCGGGGTGGTGTCTTCACACGGAGTGCGCAATGAGGCCCTCCAGAGATCGGATGCCGACGCGGATCGCTGTTGCCGTGTCGTGCGCCGTGAGCGGGTTCTCGGCGAGCCGCTGCCATCGCGCCAGCTGCTCGACGGCTGCGGTGCGCATCACGTCGGGCTCGCTCGGCATTTCGAGGCCCAGGCGCTGCCAGCCGGCGGTACCCGACGCGCCGAGGAGCCGCTCCAGGTCGAGGAGCTGTCTCGACGGGCCGCTCACCCAGCCGCTCCGCAACGCTGCGAGCGTATTCATCTCCTCGAACGCGTGAGCGCCAGCCATCACCCGCTCGACGTCGGCGGCGAGCGCATCGACCCCGGGGTGCATCGGCAGTTCTGTGCAGAGCCGTTCGGTCGCGAGGAGGCCGGACCGCGCCTTCAAGATGTCCGCTCGATCCACGAACAAAGAGGTGAGCACGGAACGCAGGCGATCGAGTCCGGACATCGCAACGAGTTGCGACGCCAGTGCGCTCGACGTGGCCGCCCGTTCCGACCCGATCAACTCGAGCGCGGCTCTCACGCCGAACAGGCCGAAGCGGTCCAGCAGTCGCTGCCGATCGATCGACGTGAGCGGGGTCTCCGGGCGTCCGTCGACGAACCGGTCGGCCGACAGCATGAGGAGATCGAGGTCTCCTGATCCCTGCGCGAGCTGCTGGAGCTCGCGGAACTCGCCTTCGGTGAGGGTCTCGGCGGTTTCAGCGAGCAACCCGGCGACGGGGACGATCATCTGGACGAGCCGGCGAAGGCGACCGTCTTCACCGAGTCTGTCGGCGATCCTGGCGGCGGATTCCATCGAGTCGGGCCGGCCGGCACCGATCTCGTCGGCACGCGAGAGCACCGCGATGGCGTTGACGGGGTTCGGATTCGCCACCGAGTCGTCGTGGAACGCCTCGAGGAGACGGAGATCCGACGCATGGATGTGCTTCATGAGGTAGAGCACCGCGTCAGCGGGCGTCTCTGCGTCATCGGGGTCGAGGAACTCGAAAGCCCGTGTGGCCACCCCGTCGGTCAGCGAGCCGACCCCGGGTGTGTCGACGAGGGTGAGCTGACGAAGGCCGCCCGACGGCCAGGTGACGTCGAGGCGATCGACGTGCGTCGCGTCGCGGCCTCCCAGGTCGATGTCGATGGCGCCGTCGTCGCGGCCGAACCGTGCTTGTACCGGCGCGCTGCCATCGGCGGGGTAGAGCAGCACCTGGTACGTGTGCCCGTTTCGATACCAGGTGACGACCTTGGTGCATTCACCCGTGTCGGTGGGAGCGAGGAGCTCGCCGACCAGGGCGTTGAGCAGCGTCGACTTCCCGGCCTTGACCTTGCCCGCGATCGCGACGCGGAGGGGCTCGTCGAGCCGGGCGCGAAGCCGAGCGATCTCGGCGTGGCGGTCGGTTTTCGCGAACACCCGCTCTGCGTGTTCGAGGACATCACGCGTCTGTTCCACGAGGCTCATCGACCGCTGCTTCCTGCAATTGCCGCGTCGACGGTCAACGACGTGGCTCGCTGTCGGAGCGTTGCGAGGCGTCCGAGTTCGGCCTTCACGTCGTTGATCCGGCTGCTCCGTTCGTGCTCGTCGAGCTTCGCGGCTTGGTTGGCGGCGTTGAGGGCCTCGGTGGTCGAGCGGTGGAGCTCCTCGGCGCGCGAGGCGTAGAAGTCGCGGAGCTGACGCTGCGTCTGGCGCAGCGTGTCGCGACTGTCCTTGCTGACTTGAAATGACACTTCGTCGCTGTAGCGACGGACGATGGTCTTGGCCTGTTGGCGGCGCTGCGCGACCTGCCGTTTGTTCTCGTCCTTGAGGCCCTTTCGACCGAACGTGACCAGGCCGACCCCGATCGCAGCGAGGGGCGCGACGGCGATGCCCACCATGCCGCCGATCACGCTGAACATCATGACGCCGGAAAACGATCCGCGAAGGATGGTCATACCGCTGCCGCCGCCAGCGGTCTCGAGATCGAGTGAGGTGTCGGTGGACACGCGCCCGAGGGCTCCTGCGGGGTTCTCGATGTCGAGTTGGGCGAGGACGCCGCCGCCCGCGAACTCGAAGTGTTCAGCGACCTGCGCGCTGAGTGTGTCTGCAGACTCGGTGAGGAAGCGATAGTTCCCGACCACTTCGAACGACACTCGAGAAGAGAGCCACGGCTCGAACTCCGCCCAAGTTTCCAGAGGATCGGACTCCTCGATCGCCGCGTCTGCCTCAGCGGCGACGTTGCGCATTCGCTGCCGGAAGTCGTGGTCGACGTTGCTCGTGAGGTCGCTGATCCCGTCGTTCAGGGTGGTACTCCACTTCGATGTGGAACCACGAAGCTGCTCTGACCGGAACGTCGCGTCCTCGAGTCGTCGTGTCAGTTCGGCGCGCGCTTCGGGATCCTCGAGCGCGGAGAGCTCCGACTCGAACTGGGACGCCAACTGGTCGACGGAGGCCAAGAGGTCGCTGCGGGCTCGGGTCCGCTCGCGAGCGTCGATCCCCTCGATGATGTCCTGTTCGATCACGCGTGCGACGTCGAGAAAGCCGGACTCCTGGTTCATCTGCCGGTCTTCGCGTCGCAGTGCTTCGCGGCGCAGCGTCGATGAGACCGGGAGGATCGTAGGGTCGTGGCCGGCGCGAGCGAGGTGCCCTTGGTTGAGTTCTCTCACGCGACGCCACGACGGATAGAAGTCGGTCTTCGTCATCACGCACAGAACCTGAGGACACATGTCCAGGGCTTGTGAGAGGAAGTCCATCTCTGCCCGGGTGTATTCCTGCGAGGCGTCGCTCAAGAAGATGGCCGCGTCGGCGACCGAGAGGGCGCCGAGCGCCGCAGTGGCGTGCGCTGATCCCAGTCCGCCGACGCCGGGAGTGTCGACGAGCACGAGTCCGTTCGCGAGCATGCGTCGGGGGAGTTCGACGTCGACCCCTTCGATCGTGACGGTCGGGTCGAGCGCTCGTTCGGTTGCGAAGTCGGCGATGCTCTCGACGTCGATCGGGCGTCGATCGGGAGGGACGGGTTCTCCGTCGTCGGTGGACGGGGCGAGGTCGGGCCCATCGGTGGGCACCGGCCGGGTGATCGCCCAGGCTCGGCGCTCCTCGCCGTGACGCACCGAGGTGGGCACCGCGGTGGCGATGTCGTCGTCGACCGGGCACACGGGCGTGTTGAGCAACGCGTTGATGAACGAGCTCTTGCCTTGCTTGAACTCCCCGACGACGACGATGTTGATCGTCGGGTCCTGGAGACGTCCGAGGGTGCCGGCGAGCCGGTCTGCGAGATCGGTTCGCCCGTAGGCCGTCGCCGCACGAATACCCTGCTCGAGGGCTGCCGTTGCGTCGGGTTTCGAGGGCGTCTGGTCGTCGTTGCTCATCGGCTTCGGAGAGAGAGTGGGTTCGGGAACTGGTCGATGTTGACGCGTCGAGCACCCCGGGACCCAGCCCGGGGTGCTCGACATCGTCAGCGTGCGGAGGCGGCCTTCGTCGCGATCACCCGTCGACCATCATGTCGTCGTCCATGCCGTCGGGCTCGGGGTAGTCCGGTGCCGGCTCCACATCCATCGGCTCGGCGTACTCCGCAACGGGCTCCGGCTCGACGTACTCCGCTTCCTGATACCCCATGTCGGGCTCGGGCGCCTGATACTCCGCTGCCGGCTCGGCGTCGTACTCGACGGGCTTCTCGGCGTCGGCCTCGTACTGCTTGTCGCCGCCGCCGTACTCGTCGAGCTTTCCGTTCTCGACGGGCGCCGGCGCTTCGGCGCGGCCGTTGCCGTAGTCGTCGTCGTTGGCGTACTTGGTGTCGCCGTTGTCGACGGGCATCTCTTCGTCGCCGTCGTATTTGTATTCGGCGTCGTAGGGGTCGGCCTTGCCGTACTCGCCGTCGTCGTACCCGTTCTCGTCCGCCCGGACGTCGACGGGCTCGAACTCGTAGTCGGGGTTCTGGACGATGTTCACCTGGGTGTAGTCGTGCGACGGATCGAGACGGTCGTACGGGTCCTCGAAGCTGCGGGTGTGACAGAGCTGCTCCGAGACCTCGGGCGTGTCCTGGTACTTCGTGGTCACGCAGTTGCTGACCGAGTACTCCACGCACTCCATGTTCACCTCGACCGTCGGCGTGTACGTGTCAGGCGAATAGGTGTCAGGGGTCAGCCCCTCCGGTGCCGTGGCGCAGTACCCGCCGCCGTCCATCGGCTGATACTCCTCGGGAATGCCACGAGCATCGTCCATCATCCCGTCCGGGGCCGGGGCCGGGGCGTCCATGTCGGCCGGATCGGCGTCCGTGGTGGGCTCGTCGACCCGGCGATCCTCCATGCGCGGCTCGGGCCGCTGATCCATCCCGCCATCGTCCATGCGGGGCTCGGCGCGCTCCTTCATCTCGCTGGACTGGTCGCCGCCGTCGGGCTGGTTGCGGTCGACGTTCTTGTCGTATCCGCCGTCCTCGGGGCGCATCTGGGAGCTGTCGCCGGCCGGATCAGTCGGTGCAGGAACCCGGATCATCGGCGCAGGTTGGTAGACCGCCGCCTGGACCGCCTCAGCCATCTCGGGTGAGACACCCGCGTCCATCGCGGCCTGCTCCACTGCTGCGGGCATGTTCACGTCGCTGAGGTCGGCCTCGCCCATCTTGTCGTCCAGGAACGCCCGGGGGTTCTTGGCGTACTCGAGTGCCTGCATCGGGTCGCGGAGGAGGCCGGTGAGGCATTCCATGAGGGCCTGCTGAGCGTTCGTGGTTTCCATGTGGGTTCGTGCTCCTGTGAAAGCTGTGTCGTCCGATAGTCCGCCGGCCTCGACCGACGATCACCACTCTGCACACCCAACGTCAACGGCGCGTTGTCGAGTCGAGACCGAGGCTGGCTGACCGGAGCCCTACCCTTGCGCGATGGACCTCGCCGACCTGTCGATTTTCACCGAGCCGCAGCAGGGAGCCTCGTATGGCGACCTGCTCGCTGTCGCTCGGCGGGCTGAGCGGCTCGGTTTCGGCGCGTTCTTCCGGTCCGATCACTACGTGGCGATGGGCGACGTCGACGGCTTGCCTGGCCCGACCGACGCCTGGATCACCTTGGCGGGCCTGGCCCGCGACACCGAGACGATTCGGCTCGGGACCCTCGTCACCTCAGCCACCTTCCGCCTTCCCGGGCCGCTGGCGATCTCGGTTGCGCAGGTCGACCAGATGTCGAACGGTCGCGTCGAACTCGGGCTCGGTGCCGGCTGGTTCGCGAACGAGCACGACGCATACGGCATCCCGTTCCCCGACCTCGGCGAGCGGTTCGACCGTCTCGAGGAACAACTCGATGTGATCACGGGGCTGTGGGCCACCGAGGTCGGCGAGACCTTCGACCACCAGGGTCCCAACTACCTGGTGTCGAACTCCCCGGCACTCGTGTCGCCGCAACAAGACTCGATGCCGATCATCGTGGGAGGGCGCGGCACGCGCCGAACGCCCGCTCTGGCTGCGCGACACGCCACGGAGTTCAACACGCCGTTCGTGTCGCTCGATGAGTTCCGCCAACTCACCGGCATCGTCCGGACTGCATGCGAGGCCGTGGGTCGCAACGCCGACGAACTCACCTACAGCGCCGCGCTCGTCGTGTGCGTCGGGCAGGACGACGCCGAACTCGCCGAGCGCGCGGCCGCGATCGGTCGCGAGCCTGACGAACTCCGTGAGAACGGGGTCGCCGGCCTCCCCGACGAGGTGCTCGACACCGTTCGTCGATGGGAGGCAGCGGGTGCGGGCCGTCTCCACCTCCAGGTGCTCGACCTGAACGACCTCGACCACCTCGACCTCATCGCGGCCACCCTCGGCTGAGCACTCGCACGTCGTGTCGCTTGCGTCCCCCCGTGCCACCGAGCAGACTTCGCTGTCCACGGCGCGTCGTCGGCGCATCTGATCAACGGACGGGGGAACATGGGAGCAGGATCGACACCGGCGGGTTGGTACCCCGACCCCGAACAACAAGGTGGTGAGCGCTATTGGAACGGCGCTCTGTGGACGGAGGATCGTCGACCCGGTCCAGCTCCGAGTGCGCCTGGCGCAGTGCCCTACGCCGCGCCGCAGGCGACGCCGTTCGCCTCGCCGGCCGCCAGCGCGCCGGGTGGGTACACGCCCTACGGTGCTGGGCCCGGCACGGTGTACCCGTCGAGTGCGATGGCAGGGTGGGGGCTCGGACTCTCGATCGCCGGTCTCGTGCTTTTCTGCTGTTTCGGCATCATCTTGTCGTTGCCGGGCGCGATCATGGGATACGTGCACATGCAGGCGGTCGATCGAGGCGAACGCGACCCCAACTCTCGCGGGACCGCGAAGGCCGCGTTCATCGTCGGCCTCGTCGGAATCGTCATCACACTGCTCATCTGGATTCCGTACCTGCTCTTCATCGGCATCGCCGGATTCGGCGGGTGACGCGACCGTGATCGCACCGTCGACTCAGGGCGCCGTCCCGTCGACATCGGCGCCGCCGAGTGCCGCTCCGCCCCCCAGCCGCCACCAGCTCGGACGCATCCGTCGACTGATCGCATCGCCGATCGGAGTGATCGTCGCGATCGGTGCCGGACTCCTGCTCGTCGACGCCGGCGGCACCGACGATGGGCCCGGGCTGTGCGTCTTCCGGCGTTGCACCGGCGGTTACTGCCCTGGTTGTGGCCTGTCGCGGGCGACGCGCCATCTGAGTCGGGGTGAAGTCTCCGCCTCATGGCGCGATCACCCCTGGGTGTTGCTCGCCGCAGCACAGGCGGTGGTACTCACCGCGGTGTGGGCCGTCGCACGTCGGCGCAGCATCGCGGTGTCATGGTTGAAGCCCGTCCAGTTCGTCATCGGTCTCAACGTGGTGCTGGTGCTCGGCATCTGGGTGGTGCGGCTGATCGACGGATCGATCCCTCGCTTCTTCTGATGACCACTCCGACCGCATCGGGCTCCGCGCACAGTTCGGCCGGGGGAGCGTCACCGCTCCTGCCGATCCTTCGTTGGGGCGGCGTCACCGACGTCGGTGGCGTCCGAACACTCAACGAGGATGCATGGTCGGCCAGCCCGACGGTGTGCGTCGTCGCCGATGGAATGGGCGGTCACGCTGCCGGTGAGATCGCGAGCGGCCTCGTGGTCGACGCTGTGCTCGAGGCGTTCCGCTCTCATCTTCCGCCGCTCGCCGAACTCCCCGGCATGGTGAGCGGCCTCAACGCGGCGGTCCTTCAGCGGGCCGACACCGACGGTACCCATGGGATGGGTACGACGGTCGTTGGTGTCGCGATCGCTGCGAACGGCCCCGAGCGCTGCGTCGTGGTGTTTCACGTGGGTGACTCCCGGTGCTACCGACTCGTCGATGGTGGTCTCGTCCAGGTCACGACCGACCACTCGCACGTTCAGGAGTTGATCGACGCTGGTCGCATCTCACCCGACGACGCCAAGAAGCACCCCTTGCGCAACGTCATCACCCGTGCGCTCGGTGCGGACTCGGGTGTCGACGCTGACTTCCACGTGCTCGACGCGGTCGACTGTCGTCTGCTCCTCTGCTCCGATGGACTCAACGGCGAGATCGATGATCACGAGATCGCGCGCCTGCTTGGTGCTGGCACTCCCGACCAGGCAGCGGCACAACTGGTCGATGCAGCGGTCCGAGACGGAGCCCGCGACAACGTCACAGCGCTCGTGGTCGACGTCGTCTGTGGAAGCTCTTCTCGCACCGCCGAGGTGACCGCCGAGCCGGCGCGTCCTGCGGCTGTCACCGCCGAACAGCCGACCATCGCGACCTCACCTGGGCATCGCCCGGAAGTGCCCACATCCGGACACGCCGATCGGTCACCATGGGGTCCGCCCGACCCGACCGGACCCGTCCGCTCATCCTCAGGAGGCCCGACATGAACGACGAACACGACGACGCCGAGGCCGGTGACGCCCAGGTGTGGGGAACCACGGCGTTCACGCCCGGTGAGCACGTCGGGCTGGTGTCGCGGCGGACCGTCGGCATCGTCGCTCGCGACAACCCGTCGACGCGTGCGCGGCTCTGGGCACTCGTGTCGTCCGATGCGCCGCTGGACGACGTGCTCGACGATCTCTCGTCGACCGGGTTGAAGGCACTTCCGGACTTCGGTCTGGCTCAGGTCGAAGGCTCCGCGGTGCGCGTCGTCGCACGCGGTGAGGTGATCGTGAGCGCAGAGCACTCCGATGGTTCGACCCATGACATCGACCCAGCGGGCGTTCGGACGTGGATCGAGGAGCTCGTCGACGACGTCGTGGCGGTTTCGATCTCGTTCGCCGATGCAGATGCCGGCCCGGACGCCGACGGCGACTTCGCGGTTCTGGCCGGGTCGGTCCCAGCGTGCGCGCTCAGGCGCCGGTTCGATGTCGAGGATTCCCACGCAGCCGCAGCCGAGGCCGATGGATGGGCTGGTGCTGTCGGCGCTGTGCAGGCTCCGACCGCGATGCCGGAGGACACAGGCCCCGACGACGCCGTCGACGCCCTTGAAGCCGATGCCGAATCGTCCGGAGTTGCTGACGATGTGACCGAACTCGTCGACGAGGCCATCGAAGCGGCCGTCGCTCCGGCGAGTGAGCCACCGTCGCATGCAGTGCCGGACGTCGATCTTCAGATGCCCGAGGACGATGACGAACCGGACGGCCTGGACACCGATGCGCCGCCGGACGTCGCGCCATCCGTCGAGTGGTTCGACGATGCGGACGGCGACGACGGCGACAGGCCCGTGATCCCGCCTCAGCCCGATGCCGACCCAGTTGCCGCGGCGGATTCCGCCGCCGATCGTCCGCCGCCTGACGCAGCGCCGGCGGCGGTTCAGCCCGCACCGCCCGTTGTCGCCCAGCCCGCGCCCCCCGTCGTGCCGGCAGCGCCGCCGTCGGGACCCGGCACCGGTGCGCCGCCACCCGCAACGGTGCCGCCGTCGACGACGCCGAGCGGTCCCCCGCCTCCGGGAGCGGTGCCAGGGCCACCTCCGACCGATGCAACGGTGGCGGAGCCCGACCCGCCGGCACCCATGCCGGCTTCATCGGTGAGTGCACTGTTCGATGACGCGGCGGAGACGACCGCAGTCGCCCCAGCAGGCCTCGGGCGATCCGCCGCCACCGCTGTCCTGGTGTTCTCGAACGGCGAGCGCGTGGCCGTTGATCGCCCCGTGCTGATCGGTCGGAATCCAAAGGCGTCCGGAGTCGACGGCGTCCTGCCGCACATTATGAAGTTCGATGGCCCTGGCCAGGGCTTGTCGCGAACCCACGCCGAGGTGCGCGTCGAAGACGGAGTCCTCATCGTCGAGGATCTCAACTCGACCAACGGAACCGAGGTCGAGATTCCCGGCCAACCGCGAGCGCGGCTCGCCGGCGGTGTTCCGGTTGCGATCGGCCCGGGCGCGCTCATCGACTTCGGCGACGATCTGCACCTCACCGTCGAGTCCGGGACCTGACGGCCGAGGGATCGATCGCTCGATGGGCTTGCGACTCGACTTCGTCGGTCGGTCGATCGATCTCGACCCCGAGCGTCCGTTCGTGGTGGGGCGAGAAGGAGATCTCATCGTCGACGACGAGAACCAGTTCCTCCACCGCCGCTTCTTGTCGGTCACCCATGCGAACGGCGTGTGGCTCTTGACCAACGTGGGTGACCAACTCGCCGCCACGGTGTCCGATACGGACGGGCGACTCGAGGCGTTCCTCGGCCCCGGTGCCGTGCTCCCGATCGTGTTCGCCGAGACCACGGTCCGCTTCACCGCCGGCCCGACCACGTATGACTTCACGCTGCATCACGACGCACCGGCATTCGTCGCGAGCGCTGTGCCCTCGGCGCACGATGTGGGGACCGGAGGCGACACGACGATCGGGCGTGTCGCGCTCACGATCGATCAGCAGCTGCTCGTACTCGCTTTGGCCGAGTCGGGCCTGTCGTCGGGTGGCGGCGCCTCTGCGGTGTTACCGACCTCGGCGGCTGCTGCGCGTCGCCTGGGGTGGACCACCACGAAGTTCAACCGGAAGCTCGACAACGTGTGCGACAAGCTCTCGAAGCTCGGCGTTCGAGGACTGCAGGGCGACATCGGTGGTCTTGCGTCCAATCGCCGCGCGCGACTCGTGGAGTACGCCCTCGCTGTTCGACTCGTGACGCGTGACGACCTCGTGCTCCTCGATCGCGCCACGAACGACGACTCATGACTCCGCTCATGCTCGACCCACATGTGTGAGCTCTGTCTCCCATCGATCACGCGCCGCCGGGCGTTGGGAATCGTCGGTGCAGCCGCAGTTGCGGCTCTTGCACCGTCGTGGCAGCTCGCCGCCGCCGCGCCGCAACCGGTCGCCGACGGATTGTCGATCGTGCCCCGCTCGGCATGGGCGGGCGACGACCTGGGCTTTCGCGGAACGCCCGAGGTCGAGGACGTTCGTTTCCTCCTGGTGCACCACACGGCGGGCGCCGCGGGCGACCCGATCGGCACGATGCGTGGAATCCACTCGTTCCACACTGGTCCGGACCGGAACTGGCCCGACGTGGCCTACCACTTCTTCATCGACCCGGACGGCATCGTCTACGAGGGCCGAACCGGGAGCCTCGACGGCCCTGTGACCGCGTCGGCCACCGGCGGCAACCAGGGGTTCGCACAGCTCGTTTGCCTCCTCGGCGACTTCACCAACGAGCTGCCGACGCCCGCAGCACAGGACGCCTTGGTCGCCACCTTGGCCTGGCTCGCCGACCGCTACGGGCTCGACACCGCTCCGGGTGCGCTCGCGTCATTCGTGTCGCGTGGCTCGAACCGATGGCCGGACGGCGTCGAGGTGTTCACCGACGTGGTCGCCGGGCACCGCGAGATGAGTGCAACGGCGTGCCCGGGCGACACGTTCTTTCCGCACCTCAAGACCGAGATCGTGGATCGGGTCCGCGGCCGGCGTGCCTTGACAGCAATCACGGTGCCTGCCACCACGACCACGTCGCCGTCGACACTGCCGACAACGACGACCGAGGTCGTCGAGGATGGGCCGTCTCCGACCGATCGCTCGGCGTCGCCACCTGCGAGCACGGCGCCCCTCGACGATCTGCCAGCCGTCGAAGGCTCCGGCGGTGAGGTCGTCGGTTCGCTCACCGAGACCGACCCGGACGCCCCGCTCGCCGCGCCGCCCGAGCCGGCGCGAACGTCGGGCGGGCCGCCGACTCCCTCCTCGGCAGGAGGCCGAAGCAGTACGACCGCGGTCGTGATCGGCCTGTCAGCGGCGGTGGCCGTCGCAGGTGTGGCCACATGGGCCGGAGTGCGCGGGCGCCACGACGACGCACTCGCGTCCGACGGCGACGTGTTCTCGAAACCACCGCAGGGCGAGCCCGTTGCGGGTCCGCCGATGGACGGGTCGCCGTGACGCGCGACCAACTCGTGTCGTACCGTGGTCGATCGGTGGGATGCGTAGGTGGATACGACGCGGCAGCGGCACAGCCCGATGCTCGGCCAGGAGCTGAGCAGTGAGCCTGCGCGTCGAAGGGTTCACCGAGGTGTCGCCGCTCGCCGGCGGGGGCTTCGGGTCCGTCTACCGGGCGACGCGCGCGTCGACGGGCGGCACCGTTGCCATGAAGGTGCTCGATCGCGCACACGGGGATGACGAAGAGCTCCTCGAGCGGCGTCTGCGTCGAGAGATCGCTGCGCTCGTGGCGTTGAAAGGCCACCCGAACGTCGTGCAGGTGGAGGAGGTGGTCTCGACCGCCAACGGCCCGGCCATCGTGATGGAGTTCATGGCGTCAGGCTCCGTTCTCGACGTCGAGCGCGCCGGCGCGTGCACACCGGCGCGGGTTGCGTTCGTGGGTGCTGCGTGCGCATCGGGTCTGGAAGCGGCGCACGAGGTCGGCATCGTCCACCGCGACGTCAAGCCGCAGAACGTGCTCGTCAACACGTTCGGACAGGTCAAGTTGTGTGACTTCGGGATCGCCGCGATCCTGCGATCCGACGAGTTCCAGACCCGAACCACAGCGCTTTCGGTCCGGTATGCGAGTCCAGAGGAGCTCGACGGTGCGCCCGACATCGGATCACCGACCGACGTCTACTCACTGGGCGCGTCGATGTTTCATCTGCTCTATGGACAGCCGCCATCGTTTCGCGGCGGTCGAGGCGCCGACCCCGGCCTCATCCGGCAGGGCCGCGGCGACGATGCGACCGTCGATCGGTTGACGCGTCTCATCGAGCGATGTCTCACCGAGGACCCAGCGGCGAGGCCGACGGCCTCCGAGTGCGCAGAGGTTCTCGCGAACGTCGGAAGTGGCGGTCGCGAGCCGCTCGGACCCGCCGTTGCCGACGCGACGACAGCTGTCGACGATGACGTGACCGCCGAGCGATCGGCGAGTGCCGAGCCGGGTCTGCCATTAC
>JBGCFW010000244.1:0-12652 GCA_045107155.1 Ilumatobacter sp.
CGTCGACTGTGCCGTCGGCGACGTGCCGTGCCTCACCGCGAGCCATGATCACGGCTTTGACATCGACGAAGCCGAGGTCGTCTACTGGGGCCGCTGCCCTGACTGCAAGACCCGCGAGGCGGCGGACGTCTGAACACGTCCCTCGTCCTCGTCCGCCATCAACCGCAACACCCATCAAGGAGCCACCCACATGTCCGACACGACTGACGCCTTCGACATCAATGACGGTTCGGCCAAGTGCCCCGTCATCCATGGCGACAACGCTGCACACATCGCGAAGGGTGAAACCGCCGTTCACGGTTGGTGGCCCAACGCACTCGACCTCCGGATGCTCCACCAGAACCACCCGGCGTCGAACCCGCTCGGTGACTTCGACTACTCCGAGGCGTTCCTCGCGCTGGACTACGAGGCGCTGAAGCAGGACCTCACCGATCTGATGACCGACAGCCAGGACTGGTGGCCTGCTGACTACGGCCACTACGGACCGTTCTTCATCCGCATGACCTGGCACGCTGCCGGCACCTACCGCATCGAAGATGGCCGCGGCGGTGGCGGAACCGGCGCACAGCGCTTCGCGCCGCTCAACTCGTGGCCCGACAACGGCAACCTCGACAAGGCTCGAGCGCTGCTCCAGCCGATCAAGCAGAAGTATGGCAACGCGATCTCCTGGGCTGATCTCCTGGTGCTCACCGGCAACGTTGCGCTCGAATCGATGGGGTTCGAGACCTTCGGATTCGGCGGCGGCCGCGCGGACATCTGGGCACCCGAGGACGACATCTACTGGGGCCCCGAGACCGAATGGCTCGGCTCGAACCGCACGCAGGACAACGGCGAGCTGTTCCAGCCGCTCGGCGCTGCGCACATGGGCCTCATCTACGTGAACCCGGAAGGCCCGATGGGCCAGTCCGATCCGCTCGGTACCGCGCGCCTCATCCGGGAGACGTTCGGCCGCATGGCGATGAACGACGAAGAGACCGTCGCTCTGACCGTCGGTGGCCACACGTTCGGTAAGGCGCACGGCGCCGGACCCGATTCCAACGTCGGGCCCGAGCCCGAGGGAGCGCCCATCGAGCAGATGGGCCTCGGCTGGAAGAACGACTTCGGCACCGGCAAGGGCGGCGACACCATCACGTCCGGCATCGAGGGCGCATGGACCAACACGCCGACGCAGTGGGACAACAGCTACCTCGACATCCTGCTCAACAACGAGTGGGAGCTCACCAACAGCCCCGCCGGTGCGTCACAGTGGAAGCCGAAGGGCGATGCTCTGGCCAACACGGTGCCCGACGCCGCGACCGGCGAACTGAAGCACCAGCCGATGATGACCGACGCCGACATGGCGATGAAGGTCGACCCGGTGTACGCGGAGATCTCGCAGCGCTTTTACGAGAACCCCGACCAGCTCGCCGACGCATTCGCTCGCGCCTGGTTCAAGTTGCTGCACCGTGACATGGGCCCGAAGGCGCGCTACCTCGGCCCCGAGGTGCCTGCCGAGGAGCTCATCTGGCAGGACCCGGTCGCCGCTGGAACGGTACTGAGCGACGCTGATGTCGCCTCGCTCAAGGCGGAGATCATGGGCTCTGGTCTGCTGATCTCCGAGCTGGTCGCGACCGCGTGGGCGTCGGCGTCCACCTACCGAGACTCCGACAAGCGCGGCGGTACCGACGGTGCGCGAGTCGCCCTCGATCCGCAGTCCGGGTGGGCGGCGAACGACCCCGATCAGCTGCGCCGTGTGCTCGGCAAGCTCGGTGAGATCAAGTCCGCGTCGTCGATCGACGTGTCGCTGGCCGATCTCATCGTGATCGGTGGCGCAGCAGCTGTCGAAGCAGCGGCGAAGGCCGCCGGCCAGGATGTCACGGTGCCGATCTCGACCGGCCGCGGGGACGCGACCGCCGAGCAGACCGATGCCGAGTCCTTCGCTCCGCTCGAGCCCACCTACGACGGCTTCCGCAACTTCGAGGGCAAGGGTGCCGACCTGCAACCGGAGAAGCTCCTCGTCGACAAGGCGCAGCTGCTCACGCTGTCGGCGCCGGAGATGACCGTCCTCGTGGGCGGCCTCCGTGTGCTCGGTGCCAACACCGGCGGTTCGAAGCATGGTGTGTTCACCGACCGCGCTGAAGTGCTGTCGAACGACTTCTTCACGAATGTCCTCGACCTCGGCGTCACCTGGGCACCGACCAACGACACCGAGGCGGTGTTCGAGGCGACGGATCGCTCCTCCGGTGAGGTCAAGTGGACGGCCACTCGCTGCGACCTGATCTTCGGAGCGAACAGCCAGCTCCGTGCGATCTCGGAGATCTACGGTTCGGCGGGTTCCGAGGCGAAGTTCGCCCAGGACTTCGCTGCCGCGTTCGGAAAGGTGATGGAGCTCGGTCGCTTCTGATCGTCTCCTGATCCGCTGATCGCTGACGGCCCGGCCATTCACCTCGGTGAGTGACCGGGCCGTTTCGCGTTCCGGCCGCTGGTACGAGCGTCGCCTCGGGTCAAGCGCCGATCGTGGTCGCCCGAGACGGGGACCTGCGAGACGCGACCGATCAGGCGTCGTGGACGATGTCGACCAGTCGAAGGACGGCGCGGCCCTGCTCGATCGACGCATCGGTGTCGACGGTGGCCTCGACACGCCACTCGTTGGTCTCGTCGTCATCGAGCACGATCTGTGCCACGCGACCGATTCTGGGTTCGTACACGAACCGCGACGGGCTTCGAGCCTCGGGCCCGAGGTCGATGGACTCGAAACGCTCCCAGTACGACTCCATCACTTCCGACACGTCAGCAGCCGACGTCCAGCGCTGCGCATCGACCGCTGATTCGACGAGCGCGTCGTAGCCCGACCGAGTCGCGAGGCGCTGGACCCATTCGAACATCTGGTTGCGCACCATCACTCGGAAGGCGCGTTCGTCGTCCATCACGGTGGCGAGCGTGTTGGCACGAATCGGTGCATCCTCTGCGTCGTCGGGATGCAGGAGACGCTCCCACTCATCGATCAGACTCGAATCGACCTGACGGACCATCGTGCCCAGCCAGGCCGTGAGGTCATCGAGTTCTTCCGTGCGGAGTTCGTCGGCAACGTTCTGAATCAGGCCCTTGTACACGTCGGACAGATAGCGCAGCACCACACCTTCGGAGCGCTTGAGCTTGTAGTGGGCGACGTATTCGCCGAAGGTCATCGCACGCTCGTACAGGTCGCGAACGACGGACTTCGGCTTGACGGTGTCACCGCCGACCCATGGGTGCCTGGCACGAAAACGGTTGAAGCTCGAGTACATCCACTCGGCGTTCGGCTGGGGCGCCCGGACCTGCGACAGGCGTTCCATCCGCTCCTCGTACTCGACGCCGGCCGCCTTCATCTGCGACATCAACGCGCTGCGCGCCTCGTCGACCTGCGCGGCGATCACGACGCCTGGGTTCTCCTGAACCGCTTCGATGACCGTCAGCACGTCGAGAGCGTGTGCGACGTCATTCGACTGAGCAGGCGCGGCAACGTCGCGTTCGGCGACGCCGTCGTGGTCGGCGTCGGACACGTACGCGGTGTCGTCGCCCGCGTGTTCGGCGTCAGCGGTCTCCGGCTCGGAAAGCGGTGAGTCCTCGGCAGGGAGCGCGGAATCCGTCTGGGCCCGGACACTGCCACGTGCGTCCTGCTCGGTGAGTTCGAGAATCGCTTCGAGCGCCCAGAGCGAGAGCGGCTGATGGAGTGCGAACTCGTCCTGCAGATCGACGGTGACGCGGACGAGACGGCCCTCGTCGTCGGGCTCGTCGAGGAACTCGAGGATTCCCGCATCGACCAACGAGCGGTAGATCGCGATCGAACGCCGGATGTGGCCGCGTTGGCGCTTGCGGGTCTCGTGGTTGTCCTGCAGCAGACGCTTCAGTGACGAGCATCCGTCGACGGCGTCGCCGTCGGCGTCGGCCAGCACCGGGCGGTCGAGCATCGACATGACCATCTGATGGTTGACCTGGAAGTGAGAGCGCAACTCCTCGGGGGCGCCGTCGCGTAGCTTCTCGAAGACGTTCTGATCCCACATCGCGAAGTTGCGATCGGGCGCCTTCTTCTTCACGATCTTCTTCTTGCCCGTCGCCTCGGCCTTCTCGGCCAGTCGAAGGTTCTCCACGACGTGTTCCGGCGCTTGGACCCACACGTCACCACGGTCGTCGAACCCTTTGCGGCCCGCTCGACCGGCGATCTGCGCGAACTCGCGGTTCGAGAGGATTCGCACCGAGGCGCCGTCGTACTTGCAGAGCTGGGTGAACAGCACCGAGCGGATCGGCACGTTGACGCCGACGCCCAGCGTGTCGGTGCCGCAGATGATCTTGAGCAAGCCCTGTTGCGCCAGTTTCTCGACCAGAAGCCGGTACTTCGGCAGGAGCCCGGCGTGGTGCACCCCGACCCCTGCGGTGAGGAATCGCTTGAGGTCCTTGCCGATCGGTGAGTCGAATCGGAAGTCGGCGAGCGCATCGCGGACCGCGGCCTTCTCCTCTTTCGTGAGCGGATCGAGCGCCAGGTATCCCTGTGCGGCGTCGGTTGCGTCCTTCTGCGTGAAGTGGACGAGGTAGATCGGCGCTCGGCCCGATTGCAGGAGTGCGTCGACGCTCGAGTGCAGAGTGGACGTGCGGTATTCGAAATGCAGCGGTACCGGTCGGTTCGCCGACTTCACCACCGACGCCTGGCGCCCCGTTCGGGCGGTGAGATCGCGCTGGAAGAATCCGACGTCGCCGAGCGTCGCCGACATCAGCACGAACTGGACGTGGGGGAGCGTGAGCAGTGGCACCTGCCAGGCCCAGCCGCGCTGTGGGTCGCCGTAGTAGTGGAACTCGTCGACCACCACGAGATCGACGTCGGTTCGGTCGCCGTCGCGGAGTGCCTGGTTGGCAAGGATCTCGGCGGTGCAGCAGATGATCGGTGCATCGGGATTGACGGCGGCGTCGCCGGTGACCATGCCGACGTTGTCCGAACCGAAGTCGCGGCACAGCGCGAAGAACTTCTCGCTCACGAGCGCCTTGATCGGCGCTGTGTAGTAGCTGCGTCGCTTCGACGCCAGTGCGGCGAAGTGCGCGGCCGTGGCGACCAGCGACTTTCCCGAACCGGTGGGGGTGTTGACCACCACGTGGTTGCCGAGGAGGATCTCGAAGACTGCCTCCTCCTGCGCCGGGTACATCTCGATGCCGAGTTCGGTCGTGTAGTCGTTGAAACCGTCGAACACGGCGTCGTCGTCCGACCCGTCGGCGGGAAGATGACGGATCAGCGCCGGGATCGCGTCGGTCATGAGGCCGCCTCGTCGACCGCCGAGATGATCTGTTCGATGTCGGGGCGGTCGGCTGGTCCTGTCGCCCAGTGGCCCCAGGTGAGGGTGCCGTCGGGAGCGATCACGACGTCGCCGCCGAGCTGGCGGGTGTCTTCGGTCGCGCCTTCGAGATCGGTCCGCCGACCCGGGCCGGACGGCCGGAGGATCTCCCAGTATCGACGCAGGGTCGCGATGCTCCAGACGTCGCGGAAGCCGCCGCGACCCATGCCGTAGGCGTCGTAGACCGATCGGTCAGGATCCATGAGGACCGGGAACGGAATCGTCCGGCGTCGACGGTACGCGTCGAGCTCGGCCGGCACGGTGAACGTGATGAGGGCGACATCGGCACTGGGCGCATCGTGGCTGGAAAGGCGATCGCGAACCGCGATGATGTGCTCGGCACACGGAAGTCAATGAATGTGCCGATGGAAGACCAGCAGGATCGGGCGGCCGCCCCGTTCGAGTCGGTCGCGCAACGACCACGAACCGCCTCCGTGAACCGCGAGCTCGAACTGCGGTGCAGGAGCATCGACGAGAGAGGGTGTGTCCACGTGCTCACCGTATCCGTGCAGACGCGGTGGCTCCGCGCGTCGGCGCCGACGGCCAGCGTCAGACCAATCCCGACCGTTGCGCGATGACGACCGCCTCGAGCTGAGAAGTCGCGTGGAGCTTCGTGAGCACGCCTGCGATGTGTGTTCGCACCGTATGGATCGACAGGTTGAGCCGGATCGCGATCGCCTCGGCGGTGGCAGCGCCCGCGAGGAGCTCGAGCACCTCGCGCTCGCGCGGCGTGAGCGTCGCGCCGACGTGGGAGGTGTCGGGCGCCGTGAGTGTTCGGAGGTCGTGCGCGCTGAACGTCGTGCCGCCTTCGGCCACCACCGAGATCGCCGCGGCGAGTTCTGTGATGGGTGCGGACTTCTTCAGGAGGCCTCGCGCCCCTGCCGCGACCACATCGCGGACGAGACCATGGCGCTCGAGTCCGGTGATGATGATCGTGGCGGCGTCTCCTGCCAATCGACACACGTCGAGTCCGGATCCATCGGGGAGCTGGAGGTCGGCGACGATGACATCGGGCTGAACAGCTTCGACGTGTTGCCGCGCGGCAGCGACAGATGCCGCGGTCGCGATCACGCGTAGTCGCTCGCGACCATCGAGTCCGCTCCGCAATCCGTCGAGCATCATCTGGTGGTCGTCGACGACCATCACATCCACGTGGCGGCTCGACTCGATCACACCGATCACCTGGGCGAACCTAGTGAAAGCGGGTGGGACTTCGTCAAACGCGGCGCGCGTCGTCGAGGTCGCGTTGCGTCGACCGATCGACCTCGACTCATCAATTTCGACCAGCTCGAAACGGTTGAGTGAGAGGTGGTTGTGTGATCAGCGGTACGCCATCGTTGTGGTGTCCCACATGGCGAACATCACAGAACCTCGAGACGGCCCGTCGTCGACGCCCGCTTCAGGTGGTGCCGATGGCCGCACCCTGCGCCGCGAGCGCAATGTAGAAGCTGCGCGCTCCGCCACCATCGAGCTCCTCGAGGAGGGACTCCAGCCGTCGCTCGCGGAGATCGCCGGCCGGGCGGGCGTGGCCACGCGAAGTGTGTATCGGTACTTCGGTGACGCCGAGTCGGCCATCAGCGACGCCGTGCAACATCGGATCCGGCGCGCGGACGAGGTCTTTCGCAGTGAACCGGCGATCGGGTCGACGATGCCGTTCGACGAGCGGCTCGCGATGCTGATTCTGCGGCGGTTGCGCCTTGAACGCCTCGTCGAGCCGCTTCGTGCCGCAGCGCTCCGCCACACCACCGGCGGTGGAGAGGGCGTTCCCACCGAGGCGCTCGATGTCGAGGTGCGATCGGCGTTCGCCAGTGAACTCGCCGACCATCCTGGCGATGAGCAGCTCGCCCTGTTGTTGTGCGCACTCTTTCGTCCGCACTCGGTGAGATCGCTCCGGACGGCGTTCGGAGGGTCCGACGAGGCTGCGGCCTCGGCGCTCTCGCGCACCGTTCGGGCAGTGCTCGGTGTCGGATCGGCTGCGTCTCGCGGCTGATTGGCTCGGTCGCAGCGAAGCGCGTTGCGGTCGGCACACGGCTGTCTGCCACGGCTCTAGTGTGACCGCGTGCGCGTCGACCTCGCGATCAACCCGTTCGGTGCCGAGGTCGGGCAGATGGTGGCGCTGGCCGAAGCCGCCGAGGCGATCGGCGTGCACGGCGTCTGGGTCGCCGATCACTACTCTGGGGCCGTCGTCGGGCGACCGTGGTCTCGCGACCCGTTCGTCTGCCTCGGAGCGATCGCAGCGCGCACGGATCGGATCAGACTCGGCGTGCTCGTCGCGAACATGATGAATCGCCACGTCGTGCAGCTTTCATCCGCCGTCGATTCGCTCCGGTCGCTTGCGCCGGGACGCGTGGTGTGTGGTCTCGGCTCGGGAGCCGCCCCGCGGTCGCGTTTCGCCATCGAGCACGAGATGATCGGGACTCGTCTGGGCGACCTCGATGAACGACGGCGCGGGTTGATCGAGACCATCGTCGGCCTGCGCGCGATCTGGTCCGGTGGTGTCGCCAACCCCTCATCGGGGACCGCACCGTGCGGGTTCGACCAGCTCGATGCGATCGTCGAGCCGGGTCCGATGCCGCCTGTTGTCGTGGGTGCCTCGGCGTGGCCGACTGTGAAGCTCGCGGCACAAGTGGCAGACGGGGTCAACATCCGCGAGACGCGGGCGTTGACCGACGTGCTGGCGCAACTCGTCGCCGTGCGTCCACAGCATTTCGAAGTGAGCGTGCTGACCTGGCTCGATGAGGCATCGGTGGACTCGATCGATCGCCTCGCGCGCGCAGGTGTCGACCGGGTGGTTCTCGGCTGTTCGGCACCGCACCGCGTCGAACAACTGGACCGCGTCGCGGTGCTCCTCGATCACGTGAGCTGACCGAGTGACGTGTCGGCCGCCCGACCCAGGGGTACCTTCGCCCGCATGCGTAAGTTCCGCCTGGCCCTCCCCGTGATCGCTCTGGTCCTCGCAGCGTGCGGGGGTTCCGACTCCGACAGCGAGGCCTCCGAGGTGAGCGAGCCTCCCGCCGTCACGGTCGAAGAGACCCAGTCCGACGAGGATCTGCTGACCGAGGCGCCGACCGAAGACGAGCCGGTCGCCACCGACGCGCCCGCGGCCACCGACGCGCCCGCGGCCACCGACGCACCGGTCGCGACCGAGGCGCCGGTTGACACCGAGGCCCCCGTCGGCACGGATGCGCCCGGCGATGGCGGTGACGGAGCAGCGGTCAGCGCATCGCTGGTCCAGTGGGCCATCGAAGCGCCCACCGACTACGCAGCGGGAAGCATCACCTTCACTGCGTCGAACGACGGGACCTTCCCCCACGAACTCGTGGTGATCCGAGGCGATGGCTACCAATCGCTCCCGTTGGGTGATGGCGGCGAGGTCCTCGAGGACGAGTTGCCCGACGGCGCGCTCATCGCTCGGACGGGTCGGCTCGGGGGCGGCGAGACCGAAGATCTCGTGGTCGACTTGGAGCCCGGCAACTACGTGCTGGTGTGCAACCTCGGTGGCGGATCGAACAGCCACGCAGGCCTCGGCCAGAACCTCGACATCGTCGTCAGCTGACGCTCACCTGGCCGATCAGTCGGTCGAGTTAGGGTCGGCCCATGTTCGACGAATTCCTCGGAGTCCCGATGCATCCGTTGGCCGTGCATGCGCCTGTCGTATTGATCCCGCTGCTCGCAGTGGTGGGGGTGGCCGTGTCGTTCAAGGCGGTCTGGCGAGAACGTCTGTCGATGCCGTTCGCCGGGCTCTCGATCGTCATGGTCGCGTTGCTCGTGGTCGCGCGTCAGTCAGGTGTGGCGGCCAAGGAGGCCAACAACGTGTTCGGCAACATCGATCGGCACGAGGACTTGGCGAACCAGACCCTGCTACTTGCGGGCGTCTGGCTCGTGCTGGCCGTGTTGGCCGGGGTCGCATCATTCCTCGATCGCCGTGGTTCGGTCACGTCGCTGTCGGCGGGTGCCGCAGACTCGCTGAGGAGTCCGGTTCCGACCGTGTTGTGGATCCTTGCCACGGTGGCGCTCGTGGCCACGACGGTCTGGCTGATCCGGACCGGTCATGCCGGCTCGGAGTCGCGCTGGAAGTTCTGACCGTCGGCGTCGAGGGCCGATTCAGGTCACGATGACGGGCGTGCCCACCGGGGCGAAGCCCCAGAGGAAGCTGGCATCGAGGTTGTGCTGACGTTGGCAGCCGCCTGAGAGACGGGTGCCCAGCTCATCGGTGGTCTGGTAGACCTCGCCATTCGACACCTTCGTGGGGATGCCGTGGAACCCGATGGCGCCGCGCTCGGTCTTGAGCCAGCGGATCATCAGCGGAAGATAGGCCTTGCCGTTCCACGCCGTGGACATCTCCGAGCGGCTGTAGACCTGGTGGGTGCCCGGAAGTTCGTTCGAGTAGGTGCTCCCAGACACGAGCCAGGAGCGGATGATCCGTTCGTTCTCGTCGACGGCCCACACGCGTTGTCCAGCTCGGTCGTACACGACCCGATAGCCAGACCCGGAGTTCTCAGGCAGTGGGGGAGCGTCATCGCCGGCAGACCCGACAGGAGACAGCTCGACGCCCCACAGGTCAGTCGCTCCCGGGGCCGGCTTCGGGGTCCGCGTGACGAGCGATTCCTCGTCGGGCCAAATCTCGAGTCCGAGCGCCGTCTCCCGGCCAACCACGCCGTCGACGAACATGTCTTCGGCTTGCTGGTACCGCATCACGGCATCGAACGTCGCCTGATCGAACTCGCCGGTCGTGGCCGCTGCGAAGTAGCCCTCGTCGGCGAGCGCGTCCTGGAGGCACGTGACACCGTCGCCATTCGCGCCGATGCGAAGCGAGAGCGCACCGATGGTGCAGCCGCCATCGGCTCGTTCACGTTCGTCCGAAGCGGTGGCCGGGTCGGGGTCGGCGAGGCCAGCCAACTCCACGTCGATCAGTTCCACGAACGGTTCGTCGTCTGCGGCGGCGGCTTCGGCCGCTTCCTGCGCGTCGATCGCCTGGTTGATGTCGTCGATCGCCTCGGCCGGCGCAGTTGCCAGCGTCTCGTCGTCGGACGACGACAGCGTGATCGCGATGGCTGTGCCGCCGAGCAGCGCGGCGGCGGCGAGGCCGAGCACGAGTTCACGGCGTCGCTGCTCAACGGGCTTGGACCACTCGCCATGAGCGCGTCGTCCGTTTTCGGCAGCTGAGCGCATGAGACCGAAGGTTACCGAGCGACACCCCGCAGATCGAAGCATTCACCGGGAGTTTCGATCTCGACGGAGACCGCGATGCGTGATGACACATCGACGTCGAAGGGGTTAGTTTCAGGCGATGCGCACAGCATCCGAGCGACCTCGACACGAACGAGTTCGAGCTCCGAAACTGCCCCGCCTCACGGTTCCTCTCGTCCGCGACGCAAAGGGTGAGCCGCTGCGCGAAGCCTCGTGGGACGAGGCGCTCGATCGGGCAGCGGCAGGTCTCGGGGTGGCGCGCTCGAAGATCGCCGATCGTTCCGAACCTCACGCATTCGGAATGTTCTCGTGCTCGAAGGCCACCAACGAAGTGAACTACGTCGCGCAGAAGTTCGCTCGAATGGTGATGAAGTCGAACGACATCGACTCCTGCAACCGAACTTGACACGCTCCCTCCGTCGTCGGTCTGGCGACAGTGTTCGGAGCGGGTGGCGGCACGGTGTCGTATTCCGAGATCGAAGAGGCCGACACGATCCTGCTGTGGGGGTCCAACGCTCGTGAGGCGCACCCGATCTTCTTCCACCACTTGCTCAAGGGCATCGACAACGGTGCGCGGATGTACTGCGTCGATCCGCGACGCACGTCGTCATCGAAGTTCGCCGACCTGTGGTTGGGGATCGATGTGGGCACCGACATCGCGTTGGCCAACGCGATCGCCCGCGAGATCATTCACGCCGGGCTCGCGAACGAGGAGTTCATCGCTCACTCGACGCAGGGCTACGACGAGTTCGCGGCATCGGTCGAGCCGTACACCCTCGATGTCGCCGCCGCGATCACCGGCGTGCCGGGCGAAGCGATCCGCGAGGTCGCACACGCCTACGCGGCGCCTGGTCGGAGCCAGATCCTGTGGACGCTCGGCATCACCGAGCACCACAACGCGGTTGACAACGTGTTGTCGCTGTGCAACCTCGCACTGCTCACCGGCCACGTCGGGCGGTGGGGTTCTGGCCTGGTTCCGTTGCGCGGGCAGAACAACGTGCAGGGCGGCGGCGACATGGGCGCGCTGCCGAACAAGCTGCCGGGCTTCCATGACCTCTCCAACGACGACGACCGCGGCAGGTTCGAAGCGGTGTACGGCATGGACCTCAATCCCGAGGAGGGCATCCATCTGACGCTCATGTTCGAGGCGATGGGTCGCGGCGAGATGACCGCCGCATACGTCGTGGGGGAGAACCCCGCCGATTCCGAAGCCGACATCGACCACGCTCGTGCGTTGCTGAAGGGCCTCGACTGCCTCGTCGTTCAGGACATCTTCTTGACCCACACGGCCGAACTCGCCGACGTCGTGTTTCCCGCGTCGGTCGCGTGGGCCGAGTCCGACGGCACCGTCACCTCGTCTGAGCGACGGGTACAACGGGTGCGCGGTGCCGTCATTCCGCCCGGCGAGGCGCGCCATGACATCGACATCATGGTCGCCCTCGCCGAGCGGATGGGCGTCGATCTCGGCTCCGCCGACCCGGAAGAACTGTGGGACGAGCTGCGATCGCTTTCGCCGCTCCACGCCGGGATGTCGTATGAGCGCCTCGACGCCGAGGGCGGCTTGCAATGGCCCTGTCCGTCGCTCGACCATCCCGGTTCGCCGTTCCTCCATGAGTGGTTGTGGGCCGATGACCTCGGCGGGCGCGAGCCGGTCCCGTTCTCGGTCGTCGAGCACGAGGGCCCGAAAGAATCCCTCACCGAGGAGTACCCGCTCCGACTCACCACCGGGCGGTCACTCGACTCCTACAACACCGGTGTGCAGTCCAACGGTTTCACGTCGCCGATCCGGTACGGCGAGGACCTCGACATCAACCCTGCTGACGCAGCGGCACTGGGGCTGGGCGATGGGGAACGCGTGCGGGTGTCGTCGCCGCGCGGCTCGGTCGAGATGGCCGTTCGACTGCAACCAGACATCCCTGTCGGTCTCACGTTCACGACGTACCACTTCCCCGACCTCGTCGACATCAACAAGCTCACGAACGACGCGTGGGACGAGCGGTCCGGCACCTCGGAGTTCAAGGCCGCGTCGATCCGTATCGACAAGCTCTCTGCCCCGGTGTCAGTCCCGGTCGCGACACAGGCCTGACGGAGTCCTCATGGCTGACCTGCACCTCACGATCGAC
>JBGCFW010000245.1:0-9149 GCA_045107155.1 Ilumatobacter sp.
GACCGAGGTTGAGGCGCTGACGGACTCGAAGCTTGTCGTCCGGTCGCGCTTCGGGCGCCCGTGCGCCGACGGGGGCGAGCGACTCGGCCGGCGTGCCGTCGAGGTGGCCGTCGAGCTCGTCCCACGACTCGAAGTGGTTGAGGGCACGAATGAGACGGGGAACGCGGCTCAACGAGAACGTCGCTCCCAGCAAGAAGAACGTCGCGATCACGACGAAGTAGGCGGGGCCCTGCAGCGTGCCGGCGAGTTCCCAGACCTCGGCGTTGATGAACAAGAAGGTGTTGAACAGCAGCAGCAGGGGAAGTGCGCGCGCCACGAGCGAGCCGAGGCTGCCGAGCTGGCGCGTGCTGTGGCGTGCCGTCCAACGCAGCAGTGGCCCGAGTCCGTACGCCGACCAGACGTAGATGGCGATGAGGAGCACGAGCGCCGTCACGGCGCTCTCGATGGCGTCTCCGACCTGATCGAACAGCAGCGCCGGCAGCGCGGGCCCGATGACGAACAACGCGAGCTCGGGTGCGTCGATGTCGGTCGGTCGGACGAAGGCGTTCTCGCCGCGGAGTCGATTCGACAGGCTCCAGGTCGCGACGAGCACGACGACCACGACGAACGCGGTCGCGACGTTCTCACCGATCGATCCGTTCACGATGTCGAGCGCGTTGAAGCCGAGGAGGAGATAGGCCGCGACCAGGAGCGGAAGGGCCCGGGTCCAGGTGTCGAGAATCGATCCGTCGGTCTTGGTCTCGACGAAGTGTGGAACGCCGCGTTCGACGAACCACAGCTCGATCGGCTCGAGTTCTGTGTGGTCATCGGTCATCGCACCCGAATGTAGGTGTCGGCGGAGCCGTGACGGCGATAGGCATGTCGTATATGGCACGAATCCTGGTCACCGAACAGATTGCCGATGCAGGCCTCGACCGGCTCCGCGAAGCCGGCCACGATGTCGACGTTCAGGTCGGCAAGTCCGCCGACGAGCTGCTGTCGATCATCCCCGGTGCGTCCGCACTCATCATCCGGTCCGCCACGCAGGTCACCGCGGAGTTGCTGGGCGCTGCCGACGAGCTCATGGTGGTCGGTCGTGCCGGGATCGGCCTCGACAACGTCGACGTCGAAGCGGCCACCGCGCAGGGCGTGATGGTGGTCAACGCACCGCAGTCGAACATCGTGTCGGCCGCCGAGCACACGATGGCGCTGCTGCTCGCCTCTGCGCGCAACGTTCCTCAGTCGCACGCTGCTCTCGTCGACGGGCGCTGGGAGCGCAGCAAGTGGGAAGGCGTCGAACTCGTCGACAAGACCCTTGGTGTGGTCGGCCTCGGCCGCATTGGCAAGCTCGTTGCCGACCGCGCTCGCGGCTTTGGGATGCGGATCGTCGCGTACGACCCCTTCGTGTCCGAAGACCGTGCACGTCAGATGGGCGTCGAGCTGATGGAGCTCGACCAGGTGGTGTCGGAGTCCGACTTCCTCACCGTGCACCTTCCGAAGACCCCTGAGACGCTCGGGATCATCAACCGGGACCTGCTGATGAAGGCGAAGCCATCGCTTCGCATCGTCAACGTCGCGCGCGGTGGCATCGTCGACGAGGCAGACCTCGCTTCGTGCTTGACCGACGGCATCGTCGCTGGTGCAGCGCTCGACGTGTTCTCCACGGAACCCATGACCGAGTCGCCGCTGTTCGAGATCCCGTCGGTCGTGGTCACACCGCACCTCGGCGCCAGCACGCGAGAGGCGCAGGACAAGGCCGGCGACACGATCGCCTCGATGGTCGAGCTGGCACTCGCAGGCGACTTCGTGCCGTTCGCCGTGAACGTGAACGCCGCCGAGGCCAACGAGACGATTCGCCCGTTCCTGCCGCTGGCTGAGCGTCTGGGGAGCCTGTTCGAGTCATTGGTCGGCGGATCGCCGGACGTGCTCGAAGTGTGCGTGGAGGGTGACATCGCCGGCTACGACACACGCATCCTCGAACTCGCCGTGTTGAAGGGCTTCTTCGGCTCGATCTCGGAGGACGCGGTCACCTATGTGAACGCGCCGCAGATGGCGAAGAACGCGGGCCTCGAAGTGCGTGAGGTCAACTGCGCGACGTCGGCCGACTTCGTGAACCTCCTGACGGTGAGCGGTGGCGGCCACTCGATCAGCGGAACGCTGTCGGGTCCGAAGGCTGATCAGAGGATCGTCGGGATCGATGGGATCCCGTTCGACGTCCCGCCGTCGGACCACATGGTGGTCATCACGAACGATGACCGACCCGGCGTCATCGGTGTGATGGGCACGATCCTCGGCGAGGCGGGTGTGAACATCGCCGACATGGCCGTGAGCCGAGTGCCCGACACCGACAACGCCGTGATGCTCATCGCGCCGACCGACCGCGTCGACGACGACGTCCTCGCCTCGCTGAGCGCTGCCCCGGGCATGATCGAAGTCACCACGCTCGACGCCTGAGGACGGCGGCGACGCTCGCAAACCCAGCAGCGACGCACCGTTGCGACCTGCCATCGTCGGCGTCGATGATGTCGACTCTCGAACGTGTCCAAGCGCTCTGGCGGGATCTTGCGGACGCGCCCGCGGCGTTTCGCGAGCCGGTCACGATCGTCGGCTCGGACCGACTTCGGTGCGCGCCTCCGGGTTGGGTGGGCGTCGTGACCATCGGCGCAGCGACAGTGGTGGCTGGTCCGACCGCCGAGCTCGACCGGCTCCGACACCTGTTCGTTGATGTCGACCCGTCGCAGTTCGCGGAACCGAACGGCATCGTCGAGTTGGTCCGCCCGAAACGAACCCTCGGTCCGACGCTGCTCTTCTACGGCGACGCGGACCGTGTCGCGAGCTTTGCCTGCGTCGATGGTGTCTCCGGGCCGGTCTCGGTCGAGGACGAGCGCGTCGTCGCTGTGCTCTCGGATGCAACGGAGGACGAACGCGACGAGTGTGGTCTCGCCGACGGTGCCGAGGGTCTCCACCTCGCCGTCGATTCGTCGGGTCGACCAGCGGCGATCTGCGGGTGGGCGAAATGGCCGCACGAGATCGCTCACGTCGGGGTACTTGCAGCCCGTGCGCGTCGAGGCGACGGTTCGGCGCGTCGAGTTGCCGATGCGGTGCTCACGGCGGCGCAGTCGGCGCAGCTCGTCCCGCAGTGGCGCGCCGCCACGACCAACGTGGCGTCGATCCGGCTCGCGCTGTCGCTCGGGCTCACCGAGCTCGGCTCTCAACTGAGCCTGCGGCTCTGACATGTTGCTCGGCGGCCCCGACCCTGCGTTCGGCCAGGTGGCGGCGGTGCACGCCCGTGCGATGATCTGATCGTGATGTGGGAATCGATCGGAGCCTCGCAGTGACCGCTGACGAGCGGGCGCTCACCAAGAAGGGCGAGACCACTCGCGAGCGCATCGTCGCCGCAGCCCGTTCGATGCTCCTCGATCGCGGCTACGACGGGCTCGTGCTCCGCGAGTTGGCCGAGTCGCTCGACATCAAGCTCGGCAACCTCCAGTACTACTTCGCGACCCGAGAGGATCTCGCGCTGCACGTGCTGTCACTCGAAGGTGCCCGCGACGCGTTGCTGATCGAGGATTCACGCGAGACTTGCGATCCGCACGATGCGCTCCGTCTCGTGGTCCGAGACATGGTGGTCCGCTACCGCGGCGAGTCGGGCCGGCTCTTGCTGATGATCTCTGCACTGGCGCAGCACCACGAGGCGTTCCGCACGCTGTACAGCGACAGCTATGCCGGCTTCTACCCGCCGTTCGAAGCGCTGATCGGCGCCGTCAACCCAGAGCTCTCGCCGGGCGAGACAGCGATGCGTGCTCGCCTGATCAACGCGCTCGTCGAAGGGTCGTCGTTCCAGGTGCTCGTCGACGACCTCGACGCTTACATCGATCGGGTGGTCGCCGAAGCCGAGGCGATCGCACGCCGCCAGCGTTGACGCCACCGCGTCGGCTGCGGTCGGACTCGTTCTCGAGTCCGTCGTGTTGGTGTCAGTCGCTGGTGTGACAGGCGCTGCCGGCCGACGGTGGCACGTCGAGCGATGGGTTGGCGTCGAAGAACCCGTTCGCGACGAGACTGAACCCGGCGTACTCCACCGGCATGACGGGCCAGTCCTCGGGACGCGGCACATGTGTCACGCCGAACGTGTGCCACACCACGATCTCGGTGTCGTCGATCGAGCGATCCTGGGCGGCATAGGCGGGCAACCCGGGCCCACCGGGATGCAGGTTGGTGAACGCACCGGCACCCGCGTACTCCTCGGTCTCGTCGTACTGCGTCACCCACAGATGGTGGCGCGCGAAGCCGCCTCGAGCGCCGGCGGGCGAGTCCTCGGGAACCATGAAGCGTGGCGATGCCTGAGGGAGCAGCTTGTAGGCCACCGGCACGCCCATCGCGTTGGTCTGGTTCGGATTGACGATCTTCCAGGTCCGACTCGCGGCCGGGTCGAGATCGCGTCGTGCTGCGAGCTCGGAACGCAGCGGTCTGGACACCGCACGGAAGCCGGCGGCGTACGGGTGCGCGTCGTCGATGCTCGGCTCGACGTCGGTCTCGACCACCGAGTTGTCGAAGCCGTCGATGCTCGGGTCGATGCGCACGCAGAACATGTGCTGGTGGATCGGCGACGAGATGTGGGGGGCGACGATCGGGGACGTGTCGGTACCGATCCCGTCGGGCGCCGCGCTGACGCCGATGATGCCGGTGAGTTTGACCTCCAGCTCGATCGTGCCGTCGAGGTAGAAGTACCAGTAGAAGCCGTACTCGTAGTTGCCGATCGTGTGGATCATGCTGACGACGAGTCGGCGCGAGCGGCGGACTTCGGGTGCGAGGTCGGGCCGGAACGAATTGGTGTGCTTCCAGAGGATGCCGAAGTCCTCTTCGTGCAGGCAGATCGCGTTCTCACACACGACGGGTTCGCCGTCGGATCCCAGGAACGTCGCGTCGAAGTAGTGAATCTCGCCGAGGCAGTCGCAGCCGAGTTTCAATGAGTTGGCGAGCTGGCCGAGCTTGGTCTCGCCCGCGTCGAAGGCGTGTTTCCAGTAGTGCAGCGGGGATGCGTCGCCGTAGGGCACCACCATGTCGGACAACGCCGCACGATGCAGGACCGGTCGGTCGCGATCTCCGTCGCGGTAGCGGACGTCGTGGAGCACCAACCCTTCGATCGGGTGGACCGAGATTCGGACGTGCCAGTTCTGCCAGGTGATGACGTGGCCCTCGACGGTGAAGCTCGGACCGTCGGGCTGTGTGATCTCGAGCGGCTTCAGGTCGTCACGCATCTGGGGGACCCGGTCGGCGGCGTAGTCGGCTGCTTCGCTCGGAATCGGGATCACTGCCGTGTCTTCGACGACCGCCGCGCCGCCGTCGACGTCGACGAGTGCGGTCAACCCGTCGATGGGGCGTGCGTAGTGGTTCGCATCGGGGTCTTCGGCAAGGAACGGCAGCGCCCGAAGCACTCGTCCGTCGGGCATCTCGGGGGGATGAACGCCGACCATCCACGGTTCGAGGTGCACGGTGCTCGGGTCGGTGATGCCGCGCTTGGCGAGCGCTGCGAGCCACTCTTCGTGCTCGTTGAGGATCCCGTACACGGCGAACACGTCGTGGTCGTTGATCGGTGCCTGGCCCAGGTCCTGCCAGCCGACGTCGAGAAGCGAGTCGGAGACGGTGGACACACGAGCGTCGAAGCTCTTCCCTCGCTCGGGGTCATGGCCGACGAGCGACACGATGCGATCGATCGACGCTCCCGATGCCGCTCGCCGAAGTTCCGAGCGTGACGGCTCGACGCGGTGACCGAACGTGAAGAACGCTCGCTCGCTCAGTTCGCCGGCTGTGTGCAGCACGGCGACCGCCCTCGTCAATTCCTCGGAGCTGGCGGGATCGAGCGGATGCGTAGACATCGCTCGATCCTAGGTCAATGACCTAACCGGTTCAAGCTGTCGCGCCGTGCTCGCAGGTCAGGACCGTAGGAGCGAGGCGGTGCGCTCGGCCTCGGCGCGTGCGGCCTCTGCGAAGTCGTCGTCGTCGGACGCGTAGAGGATCGCTCGCGACGAACTCACCACGAGCCCGCGACCATCGGCGCGGCTCCCGTACTCGGTCACCGCACTGGCGTCGCCGCCCTGCGCGCCGATGCCGGGCACCAGCAACGGCAGGTCGCCGACGATCGATCGCACATCGGCGAGTTCGGTCGGATACGTCGCTCCGACGACCAGTGCGAGGTCGCCGAGGTGCGACCACCGCTCCGCTGCCAACTTCGCCACGTGTGCGTAGAGCGGGCGGCCGGTGCCGGCGCCGTCTTCCACGATGAGTGACTGCAGGTCGTCGCCGCCGGGGTTGCTCGTCCGGCAGAGCAGGATCACGCCACCGCCTTGCGGATTGTTCGCCTCGTCGAAGAACGGCTCGATCGAGTCGGTTCCGAGATACGGATTCACCGTGACGGCATGCGCGCCGTAGCGGAGGAACGCCTCGCGGGCGTAGTGGTCGGCCGTCGAGCCGATGTCGCCGCGCTTGGCATCGAGGATCAGGGTCACATCCGGGTACTCGCTGCGGATGTACTCGCACACGGCCGCGAGTGCCGTCTCGGCGCCCTGGCTGGCGAAGTAGGCGATCTGTGGCTTGAACGCGCACGCCACGTGCGCCGTTGCATCGACGATCTCGCGGCAGAAGTGTTCGATGGCGTCGGGTCGTGCCGCGACGTCGTGTGGGAACCGTCGGACGTCTGGGTCGAGTCCGACACAGAGCATCGAACCCGCCGAGGTCCACGACCGATCGAGCTGCGCATGAAAACCCACGTGCGTCAACCTAGGTCCCGCTCGGCTCCGCGGCCATGACGTCGCGTGCATCATGGACTCTCTTCGTCGTCGCTGCCCGCGTGATGCGCCGTGGTCAGATGCCGGAGAGGACCATCTGTTCGGGTCCGGCGTTGGGCGTGTTGTCGCAGCGCCACTCGCGATCCGCCGGCTGGTTCCAGAGCAGTCCGAGGCAATCGCCGAGAGCTCGCTGGCCGTAGGCGTTGGGGTGCACGCTCTCTTGTGCGTCGCCTTGGAGGATCCCCGTGCCGACCCATCGCGCCCACTCCGCCGTGGCCGGGTTTGGCCCACGGCGGCTCGCACGTTGCGCCGAGGTCGAGCAGTTCTCGTTGCCCTGGAAGGCGTCGCGGTAGTCGAGGAACTCGGCATCGTTGTCGGCAGCCACCGCCCGGAGGCTGTCCGAGATCTGTGGCACGAGCGAGTCGCGAGCCCAGTCGGCATCTGCGTTCCAGAACGGACACCCACCTGTGGTGAGGCGGCTGTAGCCCGATTCGTCGTAGCGGATCTCGGCGCCGCGAGGCACCGGTGACGGATACGACACGACCACGAGTCGGTAGTCGGCGTCGCCGTAGCCCTCCGCCGCCATCGAGGAGCGGATTGCATCGATCGACTCGTCGACACCGGCCATCGCGGCTGGCATTCGCTGGTCGACCAACGCCTGCTGGTCATCTCGGCACAGGTTCGGATTCGACGAGAACGACGTCGAGAACTGCAACGTGCACGAGATGATGATGTCGGCGAAGCCGAGATCGTTGCCGCCGATCGACAGCACCACCATCTTCACGTCATTGATCTGGGCGACCGAGCGCAGCTGCTGCGACTGCGGAGCCTCGCCCTTGAACCACTGATCGATCACGTCACCGGTCGCCGCTCCGGAACAAGCGAGGTTGATCTTCGCCTGGACGGGGATCGAGTTCGACAGGATCGGTGCGACGTCGCTGCGGTGGCAGCCGTTCGACACGGTGCCCGGGTACACGTTCTCCCGGTCGTAGGTCCAGCCGAACCAGCCCCGTCGCTCGTAGGCGCGGTCGGTGCCGCGACGGCTCGCCCAGGCGCTGTTGCTGTTGCCGTTCCATCGTCCGGCCTCGCCGGAGATGAAGCTGTCACCCAGTGACACGATCGCCGTCGGGCCGGCATCGGGTGAGGCCTGCGCGATCGACGCGGTATCCGTGAGTGCGGTTGGCAGCACGACGGCCAGTGCTGCCACGACTCCGGCGGCGATCCTGCGTGATGTCCTCATGTCGATCCCCCTCGATCGATTCGGCCCGCAGCGGTCGAACCTACTTCAGGAGGTGCTTGTCGTACCGAGCAAAGCGGTCACTCGACGGTGATGGCGGCGGTGGGGCACATGTCGGCCGCCTCGCGCACCTTGTCGGCGATGTCGTCGCCGGGCTCTTCCTGGAGGATGTAGAGGTATCCGTCGCTGCGGACCTCGAAGACTTCTGGGCAGACCTGCATGCAGGCTCCCGTGGATGCGCAGAGATCGAAATCGACCGTGACCTTCATCACGTTGGTGCCCTTCCGAGTGGCGGTGTCAGTGCTTCGCTCGACGGTAGCCGTCGGCGCTCGCTGCTTCCGAGGTGGTGTAGCACCGCTCGGCTTTGGTGCGGTCGTAGAACCGGCCGTCCGGGACGTGGAAGATCCCGGAATTGTCGTTCGCCTTGATCGGGTGGGTGATCGGGCAGGTCCCGTCGTCGTCGGGAAGTACCCATCCGCCAGCATTGCCGTCGACCGAGCGTGCTTCCGGGGCGTCGACCAGCGCGTTCACCAGCGATGCGGGTTGGTCGACGATCTCGTCAATCGCTGGGTCCGGGTCTGGGTCGATGGTTGTGTCGGCGACCTGCTCGCCGGCTTCAGCGTGCTCGGCGATGTCGCGGTGGCCGGCAGGCGCTGTCGACTCGGTGTCGTCCGGAGCCTCGACATCGCTCCGCTCCGGCGCGTCGTCGGCTGCTGCGTCGGTGAGCTTCGCCGCGGCGGGAGTTTCGACATCGCTGTCGTCCGCCACGTCGTCGACGGCTTTGACGGGCGCGGTGCCCGTCGATGGCGGGGTGGGTGCGGACAGGGGCGGCCACTCGGCGGGAGCCAGATCGCGATCGGTGCGGTCGCGCCACCACGCGAAGAGTGAGCCGGCCCCAGCCACCACCAGGATCAGCCAGAGCGAGCGACGTGTCACCGAGACCACTGCAGACATGCGAGGACGTTAGCTCCCGACACGTGCACGGGAAGATGGTCTCGATGACAACGGGTGCCGGGACGTGGCAAGGGCCCCCGGTTGGGGGCCCTTGTTCGCTGTGTCCGGCCGGCTGGGTGCCGGGGCGCTCCGGAATCGTGGCGAGTGGTTGGCCCGTTGTGGTCGGTGGGCCGGGTGTGGTGGTTGGTGGTGGT
>JBGCFW010000246.1:0-14962 GCA_045107155.1 Ilumatobacter sp.
GGCGAGGCCGATGCCGGCGACGCCTCCGATCACGCCGAAAGCCGTGATCCGATCGCGGCCTTCGTAGTTCGCGGACAGGAGCGCCACGAGGGCGGGCAGCACGAGCGCGGCACCGATTCCTTCCAGGATCGACCAGCCGAACACCAGCGACGGGATGTCCCACGACAGGGCGGTCAACGCCGAGCCGGAGCCGTACACGACCAATCCGATCACGAACGCCCGACGCCGGCCGATGATGTCGCCGGTCTTGCCGCCCGTGATCATCAGCGTCGCCATCACGAGCGCGTACAACGTGATGACGGCCTGAATGGTCGTCACTGTGGTGTCGAAGTCCTCGACGAGCTGGCTGATCGCGACGTTCATCACCGCCTGGTCGAGCACCATCAGGAACTGCGCCATCGAGAGCACGGCGAGCGGGAGCCACTTCTGCATACTCGCCGGACAGTACCCCAAGATCGCGGAACGGCAGGCGGCGCCCACTCGTGCGACGAACCCGAGTCGGCGACGCCGATGGAGATGGGAGCTAGAGCGCCTTCCACTCGGGTGGGCGCTTCTCGACGAAGGCCGCGCGGGCCTCGGTGATGTCACCCGCCGCGCTGCACATGATCTGCGTCCGGTTCTCGGTGTCGAGGGCATGACGCAGAGACGGCGCATCGACGGTTTGCCACATCGTCTCTTTCGTCATCCATGTCGCGAACGGAGCGTTGGCCACGATCAGTCGGGCCGTCTCCAACGCCCGCTCGATCACCTGGCCGTCGTCGGCCACGTCGATCACGAGACCCATCGACAGCGCCTCGGCAGCGTCGAAGATGCGGGCCGTCAACAGCAGCTCAGCCGAGCGTGACGCGCCGACGAGACGGGGGAGGAAGTAGCTCGTGCCCATGTCGCAGTTCGACACGCCGACCTTCAAGAACACTGCGCCGAACGTGGCCGACGACGATGCGAACCGGATGTCGCAGGCAAGGCTCATCGCAAAGCCGCCACCCACGCATGGTCCGTTGACGGCCGCGATCCAAGGTTTGCGCGACCGATGGATCTTCTCGTGCAGTGAGGCCAGGTGGTCCTGCCACATGAATCCGCTCACGACGGGACGGACGCCTGCTGCGCCAGGAGCCGTGCCCTGGTCCTGCAGGTCGAGGCCGGCGCTGAATCCTCGGCCCGCTCCGGTGAGGACCACGGCCCGCAGCGCATGGTCGAGATCGACGGCGGCGACCACGGCCTCGAGCTCCGTGATCATCGTCGAGGTCATGGCATTCAGTCGATCAGGTCGGTCGAGCGTGACGAGTGCGATCCCGTCCTCGGGCTCGGACACGGAAATCGTCGTGAACTCGGGCAGTGAGAGCGTCATCTCCCGAGTCTGGGTCGAGGTGTGTCCGGCTCACGCATCGGGTGAACACCCGATGGCGATCACCCGCGTGCGGTGGACCGCTCAAATGCTCGGAGTCGCGTTTCGTGTCGCGCACAGCACGACGTCGTCGACATGGTGGCCGCTCGATGCGCCCGGTGGCCGAGGCCGCTTCTCGTGACACGTGATCTCCCATCCGATCGACTCGTCGAGGACGCGGACGAAGTCATCGATCGCGATGGACATCGGGCCCACGTGCACACAGATTGAGTCGTGGGGGGGGAGACCTGAGTCGTTCGGCGTGGCCACCGCTGCTCAACTCGGAGCGGTCGTACGGTCCGAGTCGTCGCCAGACCAGCCGGTGAGACCCGCGATGCGCAGCTCCAGGACCGCCGCGAACGGCCGGTCTCGATACTGCGCGTATCGTTCGGCGAGCAGCGTCGATGCGGGCTCGGTGGGCTCCAGCGAGTCTGGGCCGTTCCACTGCAGCTCGGCGCGAACCCACCACAGCTGTGACCAATCGTCGCGATTCCAGTGGTCGATCAGCAGCGTGGCTCGGGGATCGGTCTCGAGGTTGCGGTGTCGTTGGAGCCGTGTCGAACTCTTGGGCTTCACAAGGTCGATCGGAATCGTCACGGTGTCGTCGACAACGGCGTAGACGACCGGAACGGCATCGGCGCCGCGTGCGGGATGAAGCGTGCACAGCACGCCGTGATCGTGCGCCGAGAGACGTCTGGCTGCCTCGTCATCGGTGAGTCTCATGCAGGAAGCCTCACCGATGGCCCGAGCGACCCGTGTGGCTGTCCATCCCGAGACGGAGTGGGGCGAACTCGTCGAGGAGCCAGTCGAGGATCGGTCGAACCACCTCATCGCTCGTGCCGGTCGGCCACGTGAGGTGGTACCCGCGGGACGAGCGCACTTCGGGCCCGACGATGCGGAGAACTCCGCTGTCGACGAGGTCGTCGACGAGGCCGAGCCAGCCGAGCGCCACACCGCGCCCCGCAATCGCCTGCTGAAGGACCATCGGGTAGTTGTTGTACAGCACCCGGCCGGGCTGTCGGCGCAACACGATGTCGTGGTCGTCGAGCCATTCGCTCCACGTCATCCAGGGGCTGTCGCCGTCGTCCATGTGTACGAACGGGGCCCGAAAAACGTCGGCAGCGGTGCTGTTGGCGTCCAACCCATGCGCCTCCGCGAACGAGGGAGCGGCGACCGGCACGACGATCTCGGGGAACAGCAGCCTGGTGTGGAGGCGTGCATCGTCGCCCACGCCGACGCGAATGGCGGCGTCGAACCCCCCATCGGCGATGGCGGCGTCTCCGTCGAACATCCAGAGCCGGAGTTCGAGATCACCCAGCAGTTCGTGCACGCGATCGATTCGCGGCAGGAGCCACTGCTGGGCGATGCCGGGATGCGCAGCGAGCACGAAGTCGCCTCCGTGTTCGTCGAGCTCAGCGATCCCCGATTCGATGGTGTCGAAGCCGGCGCTCACGTGCTCGAACAAGCGTCGGCCGAGTGTGCTCAGTTGGCTGCGATTCGTGGTGCGCGTGAACAGGTCGGCGCCGAGCGAACGTTCGAGTGCCCGGATGTGTCGAGTGGCAGCGGGCTGCGTCATGCCGAGCTCTCGCGCTGCTCCGGTGAAGCTCCCGAGTCGAGCGGCTGATTCGAACACCGCGAGGCGCTGCAGCCGATCGAGCCGTCGGACCAGCTCCCTCACCGGCGCCGCTCCCCGGGGTTGAAACTGCGAGGCGTTTGTGGCATGTCCTCACGTTATGCCATGGCGTAGGAACAGCCCTCTGTTCCGGCTCGCGCGTGCCGCGCACACTGACGTCATGACAGCTCTCGATGCGGTGGCGGTGGAAGCGGTCTCGGCGGCGGTGGTCGGCACCGGGGTGTGCGTCGAGTGGCTTGGGCGGACGGCCCGTCTCCACCCGAGGTGGCTCCGTGAGCGTTCGACGGAGCTCGGCGAGATCGAGCCGACGAATCGCCAACGTGTGTTCGTGCCGACGGTCATCGACGCGGACCTCCGAGTCGTCGCGGTCGTCGTCGAGCAGGACTGTCTCGTCACCACCTTCAGCGATGGGCACGTCGCCCACCTCGACCTCCCGGCCATCGAACGAGTGCTCGGTTGGCGTGTGGACGACGAGGAGCCACCGGCACCGGAGCCCTGGTTCGAGCCTCCGACCGCCCTCCCCTACATCGACTGGGCCGGAGTCGGATGGATCGACGACGAGGGCGATCTCGACGCCAGGATCGATTTCCTCGAGTCGTTCTTCCGTCTCGGCTACGTGATTCTGCGCAACACGCCCGCGGAGATCGGAACCGTCGAGCGAATCGCTCACCGTCTCGGCTACATCGTCGGGCACAACTTCGGCTGGGTGTTCGACGTTCGAGCCAAGCCCTCACCCACCGACCTGGCCTACACGTCGCTGGCGCTCCCCGCGCACAGCGACGAGCCGTACCGTCGCCCGGTTCCCGGCATTCAGATGCTGCACTGCATCAGCAACGAGGCGACCGGTGGGGACTCGACGCTCGTCGACGGACTCGCTGCTGCGATCGCGCTGGAGCAGGCACACCCCGAGTGGCACGCGGCGCTCGCAGCCACCGAGGTGACCTGGCGCTACGACATGGGCATCGACACCGTGGTCCACCGAGGCCACGTGCTCGAGTACGACCGCCACGGCCGCTATCAGCAGATCCGCCTCAACACGAAGCTCGACGAACCAGCGCCGACTGCGTCGAACCTCGATGCGTTCTACGCCGGGCGAACCTGGCTCTCGGAGTGGACCAACGACCCGAGTCACCAGGTGACGTTCCGACTCGAACCTGGCGACGTCATGTTCATGGACAACCACCGGGCGCTGCACGGACGAACGGCGTTCGACCCCACATCCGGCCATCGGCATCTCCAGGGTTGCTACATCGAGCACGACGGACCGGACACCATGTACCGCATGTCGGTCCGGCGCCGTGCGATGCTCGGGTCATGAACGCCGACTCGAGCCCGACGGACGCCGTATCCGACGTCGTGTCGTTCACCGCGATGGAGGATGGGACCGCAGCCGACTATGCCCTGCTCGACCGATTCGAGCAGGAGCACGCCAGCGGCCTCGCCAACCGGCTGCTCGAGACCCTGGCTCGCCTGACCGAGTCCATGGGCGGCTACCAAATCACCCGACTGGAGCACTCGTTGCAGAGCGCGACCCGAGCCCGCCGCGACGGCGCCGACCTCGACTGGGTGGTCGCTGCGCTCCTCCACGACATCGGCGACGAACTGGCTCCCTTCAACCACAGCGAACTCGCGGCATCGATCCTCCAGCCGTACGTGCGCGAGGAAGTGCACTGGGTCGTCCTGCACCACGGCGTGTTCCAGAGCTACTACTTCGCGCACCATCTCGGTGGCGATCGCCACGCGCGCGACCGGTTTGCCGATCATCGGTGGGCCGACCTGTGTGCGCAGTTCTGCGCTCGGTGGGATCAGAATTCGTTCGACCCCGGCTTCCCGATCGATCCGCTCGACTCGTTCGCCGACGATCTGCGCACCGTGTTCGCTCGCGAGCCTTGGTCTCCGGCCGTGATCGCAGCAGGCCCGATGCAGCTCGTCGCCTGACCGCGGCGATGAGATCGGTCGCCGGGCTCGTGGTCGGTGCGCTGGTCGCGGCGGCGTGCCCCTCGAGCGGTGCCGAACCCGATTCGACCGTCCGCACCGTGCCGACGGCGCTGAGCGTGCCGGCTGTGCCGGTCGTTTCGGAGCTCGAACTGGTCGAACGGTCGGGCGTGCCGGACCGGCGACCTCAGCGGGCGTCGACGTCGGCGGCGATGCTGTGCGCGAGCGCAGTGAGTCGACGCCGGTAGTCGGCGACGCCCGGGCCGTCGTACTTGAAACCCTTCGGCGCCAGCCGCAGGACTTCGACCCATCCGGCTCGACGTTCGACCGCCGCTCGGCTGCGGCCGGGCGCGACCTTCGCGAGGAACGCGGTGAGCCCGCGCTCGAGCCGAGCGATGACTGACTGGATCTCCTCGACGGTGTTCGCCGGTCGCGCGGTCATGATCTCCTCGGAGTGTGGCGACGCGGCCATGGTCTCCCAAAGGTCGCCATCGAAACGCTGAAGGAATCCATCGAGCCGTTCCGCGGTCGTGCCGTCGTTATCCAGTGCCTCGAGTGCCAGGTCGGCATGGTCGTCGAAGAGCGCGACGAACGCCGACACGAAGATGTCGCTCTTGTTCTCGAAGTACTGGTACAGCGCCGGGCGTGAGACGCCGACGGCGTCGGCGATGTTGGCCATCGACGTTCCAGCGAATCCGCGTGCGGAGAATTCGGCGATCGCGCCGGCATGGATCGCTCGTCGCCGCGGGTCGAAACGAGCGTCTCGTCGCTGTGCGTCGGCTTCCATCCGGAACAGGTTGACACATTTCGCTGACTGTGTCAGCCTGAGGTCACTGACGTTCTCATGTGAAAATGTCAGCTCCCTCCATCGCTCGACCCGCACTCAGGAGCACCCCGATGACTCGCCTCGGCTACCAGATCCCGAACTTCACCTACCCCGGCATCGACGGTGCCGGCATCTTCGAGAACGTCGTCGCCCAGGCGAAGGCCGCCGAGGAAGCCGGCTACGACCGTGTCTTCGTGATGGATCACTTCTACCAACTGCCAGGAATCGGCACGCCATACGAGCCCATGTTCGAGTGCTACACGATGCTCTCGGCGCTCGCGCAGCACACCGAGAAGGTTCGCCTCTCAGCGTTGGTCACCGGCAACACGTACCGCCACCCGACGCTGCTTGCGAAGACGATCACCGCGCTTGATCACGTGTCCGGAGGCCGTGCGACGCTCGGGATCGGGGCCGGGTGGTTCGAACTCGAGTACGATTCGCTCGGCTACGAGTTCGGTACCTTCACCGACCGATTCGAGAAGCTGGAGGAGTCCCTCCAGATCGTCGGCCCGATGCTGCGGAACGAGAAGGTGAGCCTCGACGGGAAGCACTACCAGGTCGTCGATGCCGTCAACTCTCCGCCGCCATTGTCGAAGGTGCCGATCATGATCGGTGGCTCGGGCGAGAAGAAGACCTTGCGCATGGTTGCCCAGTACGCCGACGAATCGAACCTCGTTCGCGCGACTCCTGACGTGATCCCGCAGAAGCTGGCTGCACTCGACGAGCACTGCGAGCGCCTCGGTCGTGATCGTTCCGAGATCGATGTGACCGCGCTCCAGATGATCGTCGTCGCGCCCACGATGGAAGAAGCCGAGGCTGACGTCGCCGAGCTCGCCGGCGTGAAGGGCTGGAACGAAGAGGTGATCGGCATGATGAAGTCGATGCTCGTGTTCGGTGACCCCGACACGGTCGGTGAGCACCTTCAGGCCGTGATGGACGCAGGCCTCGACGGTCTCACCGTCGACCTCCCGGTGAACGGCCACAATCTCGACCGCATCGCGCTCCTCGGCGAGATCGGCCTCAAGGTCACCGCACGCTGAGGAGCTGTCGGCATCGCTCAGCGCGCCTGACCTGATCGGTGCCCGCACTCAGCGGCGCGTGTCGAGCGCGCGGGAACGGACCAGGGCTGCGACGGTCGCGACGATCGCGAGCGCGAGTGCCGTGAGTACACCGTTGCCCGGTGCGCCTCGACCGTCGAGCACGGCCACGAACCCCCACATGCACAGCGTGGTGGTGCCGGCGAGGGCGACGTTGCGCCACCACCGACCGATGATGGCGCGGGGCACGGTGCCGCCGATCGGTACCGATGCCGAGAGCGCGATGATCGCGTGGTATGCCACGAGGAAGATCGCGGCGATGGGAAGCCACGGAGTACCCACATCGTCGACGGTGACGAGCCAGTGCACGACGACGATCGCGACGACCAGCAACGCTGTCGGCGCGTCCGGTCGTACGGCGGATGCGAGAGCGAGCACCGGGAGGACGATCAGTCCGGCGGGCCACAGCCGCTCGTTGGCAACGGCGGCGGCGAGCAGCGCACCGAGCGTTGCGACGACGGCGACGAGTCGGAACAACCATTGCTGTGCGCTCGTGGCGTGGAACTCGTCGATGATCTGTTGCAGGCGTGACTCGTTCATCGGCGCGCCATTCGTGGGGCGGCCGATCGACGGACCACGTCGCGGAGGAATGGATCGAGGCTGCCCGGCCCCTGCCAGGAGGTCACCGGCACCCCGATCTGTTGAATCGCTCGGACTTCGCGCCGTCGCTCGAGGAGCCTGATCCGCCAGGCCAGCTCGGTGGTCGGATCGTTGTCGACATGGATGTCGCCGGGCAGCGTGTCGATCACCGCGACGTTGGCGCCGTGGCTTGCGATCGACGTCGCTCGCCGCAACGCGTTCGGCGAGATGAGCGGCGAGAGCATGATCGCGAGCGAACCGTGGGGCATCGCATGGTCGGGATCGCGGACGAGTCCGAGCGCGAACGCTCGTGGCTCGACCGACGCGAGGACGTCGAGGATCCGGCGGAGATGACCGGACCCGCTGGCCGCCGGCACGTTCGACGAGAGGCGGGAGCTGAGGACGCGGAGCGACACCCGGTCGCCTCGGAGCAGAAAGTGTTCGGCGATCGCGCCGGCGGCGCGCACCGTCGTGTCGAGGCTCGACGATGCGCCGTCGATGCCGCCCGACACGCCGAAGTCTTCGAGGGCATCGACGATCAGCGCGACGTGGGTGTCTTGATCGGCGTAGGTCGCCGTGACATGGAGTTCGTTGGTGCGCAGTGATCGACGCCAGTTGATGCGCCGAAGCCGGTCGCCGGTCTGGAACGGACGCAAACCCGAGAAGTCGCCGCCGTCGCCCGGATTGGTCGACCGATGCAGACCGACGAGTCCATGTGCTCGCGATCTCGATGCGGCCGCATCGAACACATCGGGGAGCGGCAGTGTGCTGACCCGGTGACCTGCGTCGAGCGCGTGTGAACGGAAGGCCCCCCACGGGCTGACCGCGACGATGTTGACCGGCCCGACCTCATGGTGCCCCCAGTGCGTCGAGCGCATCGGCACGGTGACGGATGCAGTCGAGTCCGAGGCGTCGACCGAGGTGACGACGACGCCCGACGACGGTTGCGTTTCGAGCCAGGCCCGTGGTGGAGCGAACGCAACCACGTGGTCGACATGGGTCACGTCGTCCAGGGTGCCCGTCCACGCGGTGGCCTCGCCTTCGCGTACCGTGCGCGGTGCCAACTGGCCGGTGACGGTCGGTTCGTCGCGTGGACGCGCCGCCGTCGACCACACCGACACGAACGCGAACGGCGTGGCGAGCACGAGGAGGGCAGGGGCCCGGAAGAGCAGCGCTGCGGCGACGCCGAGCATCCCGATCACTGCGGCGCGGAAGTGCGCCGGGCTCGGTCGCCAGGGTCTTCCGGCGGCGATCGTCACGTCGGCGTGTCGGCAGCTCGGGCTGGCACGCCGGCGTCCGCTTCGAGCGCCGCCGGTGTCGGGACCGACCCCAGCACATCGTTGACGACCGTCGTGCCGCTCGCATTGCTCATCCACAGTTCGGGCTTGACGGCGATGCGGTGGGCGAGCACGGCAGGTGCGACGGCCTTCACGTCTTCGGGCGTGACGTAGTCCCGCCCGGCGATGACGGCGAACGAACGGGCGACCAGCATCAGTGCCAGTGAGCCGCGCGGTGAGGCGCCGAGCAGCGAGTGCGGGTGTTTCCGAGTGGCCTCGGTCAGGGCGACGCAGTATCGACCGACGCTCTCGTCGACCGTGACCCGCTCGATGGCCTGCTGCATCGAGGTGAGCGTGGCGGCGTCGATGACACTGCGCAGTGTCTGCTCCTCGCGTTGTCGATCGAGGCGGCGCGCGAGAACGTCCCACTCCTCGTCAGGTGTCGGGTACCCGAAGCTGACCTGGATGATGAAGCGGTCGAGTTGTGCCTCTGGCAGCGGATACGTGCCTTCGTACTCGACGGGGTTGGCGGTCGCGAGCACGTGGAACGGAGGATTCAGCACGAAGGTCTCGCCTTCGACGGTGACCTGACGCTCCTGCATGGCTTCGAGCAGCGCGGATTGGGTCTTGGGTGGCGTCCGGTTGATCTCGTCAGCGAGCAGCAGCCCGGTGAACAACGGCCCGGGGCGGAACGAGAACTCATTGGCGCGTTGATCGAAGATAAAGGAACCGGTCAGGTCGGCGGGAAGCAGGTCGGGCGTGAACTGTGCGCGTGCGAAGTCGAGCCCCAGCGTCTGTGCGAACGACCGGGCGGCGAGGGTCTTGCCGAGGCCGGGGAAATCCTCGAGGAGCACGTGGCCACCGGCGAGGATGCCGCTGAGCACCATCGTGAGTGCCGCTCGCTTGCCGATCACGGCGGTCTCGACCTCGTCGAGGATCGAGCCAGCGAGTGCCGACACGCGGGGGAGTTCGAGTTGGGTCACGTGGAGTCCTTCAAGGGGCGTGTGTGCGGGCACAGAGATCCTCGATCAATGCGACCGTGCGAGCCAAGCCGCGTCGGCCGGTCATCGATCGGTGTGCGGAGGGGTCGCTCACGAATCTGGCGAGCTCCGGGCCGAGGACATCGTCCGCCGCCTCCGGATCGTGCGATCGATCGATGCCGAATTCGGCCTCGATGTGATCGTCGATGATGGCGACGAGCGTGTCGGCGATCTCATCATCGGGTTCGGAGCGGGCCGTGTCGATCAGCGTGGGGACGCGACTGCGGTGCGCCGGGCTCCGCAGGCGCGTGCGCAGCGCGCGCACGCGCCGATCAGATCGTGGAGCGGTGTCGGTTCGCTCGCCGTGGTCGATCCAGACGATCGGTGCAGCGACAGGGCCGAGGTCGACTGCGAGCCACGTGACGGCGCTGATGATCGTGACGACGACGGCGACCAGTGCGAGCCGAGGCTCCATGCTCAGCAGGATCATCAGCGTGGCCGCCGTGACGCCGACTGCGACCGTCAGGCTGACGCGCCAGTCGAGCCGAGCGCTGCCGCGACGCTTCACGCAGGGTCCTCGGCGGCCGCAGCGCTCGTTCGGGCAGCACTGTTCGTCTGCTCGGTCAGCGACCGGTGGAGTCGATCCAGTGCGTCGAGGGCGGCGTGACGTGCGGACTCGTCGAGTGGGTGTTCGGAGAATCGTGCCTCGCGATAGAGCGCCGAGAGCTCGCGGATTGCTTGGGTGTCGACGCTGTACTGCCCGAGTACTCGCTCGGTGAATTCGGCGGAGGTATCGGCGGGCGGCCGCCGGAGCCCAGCGGCTTGGACGTCGTGTTCGAGGCGGAGCCAGCAGTGCACGATCGCATTGCGCGGGGCGCCGTCGAGCAGCGCAGCGCGCTGAGCTGCGGCTTCCTCGACGACCACAGCGGCCACGTCGGGGAGCACGTCGAAATCGCCGCCAGAAGCTCGTCGCTTCCATCGGAGGCGGGGTCGGCGATTCCACCCCGCGACCAGCAGCGCGATGAACCCGATGACGAGCGCCGTCGTGACCAGCGCGGTCAGGATCGCACGGATCCACCTGGGCAGTTCGAACGTCGACCGATCGGTGGCGTTCTCCTCGGCGAACGCTTCGTCGCCGACCTCAAGGTCGATCTCGATCGGTTGGACCGTCAGCTCGGGGGGCTCCCACTGGGGTTCGCCCCACAGGTTCACCCCACCTGACGTGGTGACCGTCGCGAACAGCAGGCAGGTCAGCGCGGTAGCGACCACGATGCCCACGGTCCGGCGACTCATCTCGCGACCCTAGGTGGTCCGCGTGCAGGACCTCAGGTGTGGATGACCTTGAACTGACCCGTCATGCCGGTGTCCTCGTGGTCGAGAATGTGGTGGTGGAGCGGTGACCGGGGCACCTCGGACGACGTGACGAGGGCGGGCGCAGCTCTCGTGAACCGCATCGTCGATGGTCGACCGGTGTGGAGCCTGTGAACCGGTGGTCGAACGCGGATCGCTAGGGTCCGGTCATGCTGACTGAGATCGTCGACACCTTCTACACGGGTCTCGCCGAGCGCGATGCCGAGGCGATGGCCGGCTGCTACGCCGACGACATCGTGTTCGAGGACCCCGCGTTCGGCGAGCTGCGGGGTCGAGATGCCGGCGACATGTGGCGGATGCTCTGCGCCAGCGACACAGATCTGAAGGTCGAACACCACATTTTGGAGTCCACCGACACGACCGTGCGCACCAACTGGATCGCCGAATACACCTTCACCGCCACCGGCAACGCCGTCCGCAACGACATCGTCGCGACGATGACCTTCCGCGACGGCAAGATCGTCGACCATCGCGACGAGTTCGACATGTGGAAGTGGTCGTCTCAGGCGCTCGGGCTCCCGGGTCGGCTTCTCGGCTGGTCGCCGCCGATGCGGTCGAAGGTTCGCTCCACTGCGTTGAGCAACCTCGCCAAGTTTCAAGCTCGCTGACCCGCCCCAGCGCGCGAGCGAGGCACGGCTGACGATCAGCTCGTTCTGGCGTCGATCAGCTCGTCTCGGCCCGTCTCGACACCGGAGGCGCGTTGTCGCTGGCGAGCGCGTCGACGAGTCACCACCTGACGCCTGCGGAGCGCCACGAGCCCACCGAGTGAGACAATGAGCGCAGCGACGGTCCACCATCGAGACGTCGTGTCGGGCTCGCTGCCCGGCGCGCTCGGTCGCTCTGCCAGGTCGTCGACTGGCTCGAGGACCGGAACCGTCGACTCCGGCACCGGGGCCGCCGCGTCGTCGCCGACGGAAGGATCTTCGCCGCCGCCCTCGGCGTCGTCATCGAACACGCCGAGGGCTCGCGCGGTCGAGAGATCGACCGCGCCGGTCACCTGGAGGTCGCCGACCCGACGCTGGTACTCCGCGACTGCGGCCATCGTGTCGTTGCCATAGACGCCGTCGGCTCCGCCCGCGAGATCGACCCCGGCGTCGATCACTGCCTGCTGCACGGCAGCGACTGTGTCGCCCTCGGCGCCGGGCACGAGCACGGTCCACGGTGCCTCGGCAGGACTCACGTCCTCACCCGCGAGCACGCGTCCGACGATGTTGGCGATGAACGCAGTGGTTGCGTCGACTCCTGCAGGAGTGAGGTGCACGCCGTCTCGCTCGAACCAGTCGCCGGCGCCGAGTGAGTACGTGGCCCAATCGGCGACTTGCAGGAACCCGTCCGACGCAGCCGCCGCCTCGACCAGTTGTTCGTTGTACTCGCGGAACGTCGCCACGTTCGACTGTTCCTGCGGATCGCTGTAGTCGACGTCGGGGCTGACTCGGAGACTCAGCCAGACCACGTGGTCGACGCCCTGGCTGCGAGCCTCGTCGACGACGCCTGCGATGGCTTCGTCGATGGTCCAGATCGGATCGTTGTAGCCCGACATGATCACGGTGACCTCGCCCAACTGACCGTCGAAGGCCTGCATTGCCGAGATGACGTTCGCCGATCGGTAGCCCTCGCGGCTGAAACACGACTGCTCGACCGTTCGACGGCAGGACTCGCCGCTGAACACGAAGTTGTATCGCTCGAGCGGGCCGTAGTCGGCGTACCACCGCACGCCTGCAAGTGTCGAGTCGCCGATGAGACTGATCTGTGGTGCGTTCCCTGCACGGTCGAACACGACCGGCTGATCAGCAAACGCGCGTGCACCGCCCAGGGCACTAACCGCGACCGTGACGAACGCAACGAGCGCGATCGATCTGCGGTCGAGGCGTGCCATGACGCACAGTGTCACTGGATCGGGCCTCACTTCATTCGCCGCCCGAGTGATCTTTCGCGGATCCTTACTCACGCCTTCTTCGCCGCTGACCGTTGCGCACCAGCCTCGCCCCGATGAACGTCTCGCCCGCCGCGGCCACCACTCACGCCGACTCGGACCGCCCGAACCCCGACCCCGACGCGCATCGCCGACCCGACAGCGCACGGTCGAACGGATGGTCGCCGCCATCACGAGCAAGATTCGCGCTGATCATCCCGCTGCAGCTGTTCCTCGCCGCCGGGTGGGCACGGGCCGGCGTCGAGAAGATCATCGACCCGCGGTGGTGGTCGGGCGACGATCTCCGCGACTATCTCGTCGAGCAGCGTCCACTGATGCTGCCGTGGTTCCGTACGTTCGCTGACGTGTTCGTCGAGCCCGTCGCCTTCGGCATTGCCTGGTTCGTGTTGTTCGCACAGCTCGCGATCGCGGCGTGTCTCGCGACCAATCGCCACGTGAAGCCGGCCGTGTGGTGTGCGATCGTCTTGAACGTGGCATTCACGATGGCCGGCAGCGTCAACCCATCAGCGTTCTACCTCGTGATGCAACTCGCGCTGCTCGTCGCCCTCAGCCGCACCGTGTCGACCACGATCGCGCTCCGCCGCGCTGCTCTCTGGACCGTGCCTGCCGTGCTGTTGCTGCCGTTCGCGATGACGCTCCATCCGGCCCACGTCATCGACGATCCTGCACTGGTCTTGTCGTTCTCGGCGATGATCGCAGCGGTCACCACGGTGGCGATCTCCGCCGAGGCACCGCAGCTGCTCGCGGTGGCTCGGCAACGCGTGGACGATGCGATCGGTCGATTCGGGATCGCTTCGTGACCGAGCACGTCTTCTCGCATGCGCCGGTCCTCGGCACCGTCCTCACCGTGTCGGTGGCGCGGGTCGACCTCGGCGTCGCTCGAGCCATCGACCGACGGGTGCTCGACGAGGTCGAACGGCTGGAAGCGATGCTCAGTCGCTTCCGCGCCGACAGCGCGCTCGAGCGCTGGAAGCGCGACGAACTGGCCGTGGTGCCGCTCGAGCTCGGTGAGGTACTCGCCCGTTCGGCTGTCTGGATGAAGCGCACCAGGGGAGTGCTGAATCCGCGCTCCGGTGCGTTGGTCGAGCGATGGCGCGCTGCGTCCGAAGAGGGGCGCGTCCCATCGTCTGCGGAACTGCGGCCGGTTCTCGACGAGCTCGCATCGCCGGGCTTCGAGGTCGACGAAGCCGGGATCCCACGGCGAGTCGGTGACTGCACACACCTCGACCTGCATGCCTTCGCCAAGGGGTGGATCGTCGATCGTGCGCTGTCGACGGCGACCGGTGCGGCCCCTGCGGCAGCAGTCCTCGTGAGTGCCGGCGGAGACATCGCCCGGATCGGTCCCGGCGCGGCTGCTGTGGCGATCGAAGATCCGCTGCGTCCCTATGACAATGCTGCCCCGGTCGATCGCGTCATGCTTCGCCGTGGAGGACTGGCCACGAGCGGGGTCGCTCGCCGAGGCATCCGAGTGGGTGCTCGCACGTACTCGCACATCGTCAACCCGCGCACCGGCTTCCCGGCCGACGGGGCGGTCTCGGTCAGCGTGGTCGCCCCGTCGGCCGAGGCCGCCGATGCGTGGGCGACCGCACTGTCGCTTGCGTCAGCTCACGAGCTCGTTCACGTCGCCGACGACGCCGGCGTGGCGGCGATGGCGGTCCTGCATGGTGGTGCGATGGTCGCGAACGACCGTTGGTGCCGGTTGCAGTCGCCACGCTGAGCATGGGTGCTCGTCGCGTCCGGGCCTCAGAGCAGCGCGGTGGCGATGAGGACCGCAACGATCGCGCCGCCGACCCCGACGCTGACGTACGCCGACCGGCGCCGCTTGCGGAGGAAGAACTGCAGCACGAGGCCGCTGAGCGAGACCACGATCAGGAAGATCGCAGACGCATCGATCGCCCACGACCATGCGCCGCCGGTGTCGGTGCCGGTGTGGAAGTCGCTGAGGAC
>JBGCFW010000247.1:0-11774 GCA_045107155.1 Ilumatobacter sp.
GGACACGGCCGGCGGGGACACGACCGGCGGGGACACCACGGGCGGGGACACGACCGGCGGGGACACCACCGATGGAGGGTCGACCACCGGCGGTGATGCGACCACAGGAGGTGGCGCCACGACCGGCGACGGCTCGTCGACGGGAACCGCCACCACCGGCGGGGAGACCACTGGCGGGACCACGACCGGGGGAGCCTCCACCACTGGTGGCGAATCCGGCGGCTCGACCGGCGACGGCACCTGAGCGCACCCGGGCGGAGCTGCTCGTAGCCTGGCCCGGTGCTCCAGGCTCAAGCGATCTCGGTGGAAGTAGGTGGCAAGCTCCTCGTCGAGCGCGCCAGCTTCACCGTGTCGGCTCGGGACAAGGTCGGCATCGTGGGTCGCAATGGCGCTGGCAAGACCAGCTTGTTCAAGGTGCTCGGCGGGGCCAACGAACCCGCAGGCGGCTCCGTGCTCCGTAAGGGTGGGTTCGGCTACCTCCCGCAGGACCCGAAGATCGAAGGCGATCTCGACGGTCGAACGAGCATCACGCACATCCTCTCGGGGAAGGGCATCGACGAGGAGATCGTCCGCATGGAGAAGCTCCGCATCGCGATGGAGGAGAACCCAGACGAGCGCAATGTGTCGCGCTACATCAACGCCGAAGAATCGTTCCGCACCAATGGCGGCTATGCGGCGGATTCCGAAGCGCGAGCGATGGCCGTCGGACTCGGGTTACCCGACGATCGCCTCGAGCTGCCGCTGAGCGTGTTGTCGGGTGGCGAGCGTCGCCGCGTCGAGCTCGCGCGGATTCTCTACGCCGGGACCGATGTGTTGTGCCTCGACGAGCCGACCAACCACCTCGACATCGACGCCAAGACCTGGCTCCTCCAATACATGCGCGACTACAAGGGCGCATTGCTCGTGATCAGCCACGACCTCGACCTGCTCGATGAGGCGATCACCCGTGTGCTGCACCTCGACCGCGCCGGCGAGGACGAGGTCGGTGACGTCGTCGAATACCGCGGCACCTACTCCCAGTACCAGCGTGCTCGCGCCGAGGACGAGGCCCGGCTCGCGAAGAAGGCCGCACAGCAGGCCAAGGAGATCGACCGGATGCAAGGCGTCGTCGATCGTTTCGGCGCCAAGGCGACCAAGGCCGCCATGGCCCACTCCATGGAGAAGAAGATCGCCCGCCTGGAATCGACCAAGGTCAAGGCCCCGAAGAACACCAAGACGTTCAACGTCCGGTTCCCGCCGCCACCGCCGTGTGGTGAGACCGTGATCACCGCCGAGACTCTGTGCAAGGGCTACGCGGGGGTCACGGTGTTCGAGGACATCGACTTCGACCTCGGTCGGGGCGAACGCCTCCTCGTGCTCGGGCTCAACGGGGCGGGCAAGACCAGCCTGCTGAGGATCCTCGCGGAGGAGACCGAGGCCGACCTCGGCAACTTCGAGTTCGGCTACAAGGTCCAAGCGGGGTACTACGCCCAGGAACACGACAACCTCGCGACGAACGAATCGTTGCTCACCAATCTGCGTGATTCGATTCCGGCGGGGGTCGAGATGACCGACACGCACCTCCGTGGGCTCCTCGGCATGTTCGGGATCTCGGGCGACAAGGTCTTCCAGGAGTCGGGGACCCTGTCGGGCGGTGAGAAGACCAAGCTGGCGCTCGCCATGCTGATGACCGGCAAGAACAACCTGTTGCTGCTCGACGAACCGACGAACAACCTCGACCCGCCGTCGCGCGACGCCGTCGCCAACGCTCTGGTCGACTGGCCGGGTGCGATCATCTTCGTCAGCCAGGACGAGGACTTCGTCAAGGAGGTGGCCCCCACGAAGGTGCTGCTCATGCCCGACGGTGACGTCGACTACTTCAGCGACGAGTGGCTCGACCTCGTCGCGATGTCCTGACCCGTTTCGGGGCTGGGGTGGCGTCGCGCGCGCTCGACGTCGCGGTCTGGAACTCCAGCTGATGTCCACGTCGTCTTCATGACCGCGGTCGCAGTTCGGAGGATCATCGCAGCATGAAATCACGACGTCAGACACCTCGACCATCTGCGCCCGAACCGCTGATCTTCGGCGAAATCGTTGCGATGTGCGCCCGCTCGGAGCAGCCGCGATGAGTGACTGGGTATGGATCGCTCTGGCCGCAGTGGTCGCGGTGGTGGCACTGGCAGCTGCAGCGCTCGTCGTCGTACTGATCATCTGGCTCTCACGGAGGTTCTCGCGGCCGTTCCCGGACGGGGTCGTCACGAACGGCGTGGTCATCCATCACGAACTGGTTCCGACCGGGTCGGGAAGCGACGGTGGTCGGATGCTGGTCCCCGTGTACCGCTTCGTCGACGAGCAGGGTGTCACTCGAGTTGCACGGGACCAGATCGGCGACAGCGGGCAGACCAGAGTCGGTTCGACGGTGTCGATCAGCTATCGCGGCCAGCACCCGACTCGGGTTCGACGTCTGCTCGAAGACTCCCACGGTGGGCCATCGGAGATCCGACGTCGATCACGCCACGCGCCCTGCTGAAGTCGACCGATCAGTCCAGCTGAAGTCGACCGATCAGTGTCGTTGCGTTCGGCAACGTGACAGCGAACCGACGGCTCCGACGATCGATCGACCCGACTCCCGGGCAGACTCGGGGACGATGAGGCGGATCGTCCCCGGTGCAGTTGCTGCGATCGTCGTGCTCGCGGCGTGCGCGCCGCCGCCGCCGGTCGCCGTGGAGGAGTCGCGGAGGAGTTCGGGTGAACTGCAGCCTGACATCGATGCGGTGATCCCCGGGTCGGGCGAACGCGAGGTGCCGACACAGCCTGACGTCTCCGACTTGCCGGTCGTCGAGGCACCCGAGACGGCGCTGCAGTGGGGGCCGTGTGACGGCTTCGGGATCCCGTCGTCGCAACGAACGGGTAGCAGCAGCTGGGAATGTGCCGTGCTCGAGGTTCCCATGGACCCGTTCGGCGACGATCCGGCAGCGTCGGACCTCTCCGTCGAGTTGGCGCTCACTCGCCACCCCGCCACCGGGGATCGTCGCGGCGCCGTCCTGCTCAATCCGGGCGGTCCGGGCGGCGCGGGTCTCCCCACGGCATGGGGTCTGCGACCGTCGTTGCCGTCGGCGATGCTCCGAGGGTTCGACCTCGTTGCGTGGGACGTGCGGGGCGTCGGCCAGTCGTCACCACGGATCGACTGCGACGACGCCGTCACCCCCGGCGACGTCGGGTTCATCGGCCGCTGCGCGGAGGTGACCGGTCCGCTCAGCGCGTTCCTGTCGGCGCCGTACACCGCGGCGGACATGGAGGCGATCCGAGTCGCGCTCGGCGAACCACGCCTCGACTATCTCGGCTTCAGCTACGGGTCGGTGCTCGGAGCCACCTACGCGGCGGCCCATCCCGACACCGTGGGCGCATTCGTGCTCGATGGGGTCACCGACCCGCAGGCGGGCTCTCCGCAGGGACCCTTCACCGACGGCTTCCCGACACTTGCCGACGATGGGTTCGAGAACGCGCTTGCCCGGTTCGTCGAGATCTGCGACGCCACCGACCGTTGCCTTCCCGGACTCGACAGTGCCCGTGTGATCGACGATCTGCGCGCTCAGGTGTCGGTGCTTCCCACGCCTGACCTGGCCGGTCCCCCCGACCGCGTCACCGGGGACGACCTCGAGCGGCTGCTCGACGACGCGTTGCAGAACGCTGACGATTGGGAGTTGTTCGCGACGGGTCTCGGTGACGCCGAACGGGGCGATGCGTCGACGTTGGCCGCGATCCTTGCTCGTTTCGAGTCGCGCCTCAGCGATGACGGCGGGGACTCCGACGACGAAGGTGACCCGTCCGGCGACGACTCGAACGATGAGGGCTCCGACGGGGGACCGTCGGGTGAGAGTGACTTCGCCGAGGCGAACTTCCTGATCTACTGCGCCGACTTCGGTCCGCTGATCACTCAGTGGGCGTTCTGTGACGGGTTGCCGGTCAACCGGCGGGCAGCGGCTGCGGTCGAAGCCGTCGACGTGGAGCAACCGATCCTGGTCATCGGCACCACCTTCGACCCGCTCACTCCCGGCTATCACGCGCCGGAGTTCGCCGAGGCGCTGGTCGATGCGACGCACATCATCTGGGACGGTGTCGGGCACACGGCCTTCCCCTCGTGGACCACGTGCGTCGACGACGTCGTCGACGCGCAGTTCCTCCGCCTGCCGTTACCCGAGGACGGCTTCTCGTGTGACTTCCTGTTCGGAGTTGCCGACGATCGCTCGCTCGGCGACGTGTTGTTCGGGCACGGCGACCTGGAGTCAGCGCGGCTGCTGGAGCGTTCGTTTCTGCGTCGCGGTGCCGGCAGCGAGGATGCCGCCTGCCTTGCCGACGTGGTCAACCAGGAACAGGACCGGGTGATCTCGCACGTGGCCCTCGATGTCACCTCCGACGCCGCCGGCCGGGCGCTCGATGCCGCCCGCACCGCCTGCTGAGGGCCGGTGGAGAATCAGCGCAACGACACGGGCATCGACGCCTCGGCGCGGACCTTGGCGTAGAAGTCGTTCCCCTTGTCATCGACCACGACGAACGCGGGAAAGTTCTCGACCTCGATCTTCCAGATCGCCTCCATACCGAGCTCGGGGTACTCGAGCACGTCGACCTTGGTGATGTTGTCGAGCGCGAGGCGGGCGGCCGGTCCGCCGATCGATCCGAGGTAGAAGCCGCCCGCTGACTCGCAGGAGTCGGTGACCTGCTTGGACCGGTTGCCCTTGGCGAGCATCACCATCGAGCCGCCAGCTGCTTGGAATTCGGGGACGTAGGAGTCCATGCGGCCAGCCGTGGTCGGACCGAACGAACCCGACGCATATCCCTCGGGTGTCTTCGCCGGACCGGCGTAGTAGACGGCGTGGTCTTTCCAGTACTGGGGCATCTCCTCGCCTGCGTCGAGGCGCTCCTTGATCTTGGCGTGCGCGATGTCGCGGGCGACGATCATCGGCCCGCTGAGCAGCACCTGTCGCGTGACCGGCAGCTCGGTCAGCGTTGCGCGGATCTGATCCATCGGCTGGTTGAGATCGATGTGCACCGGTTCGGCATCGAGCAGGTCGGCTGCGTCGACGGCGGGCAGGAACCGTGCGGGGTCGGTCTCGAGCTGCTCGAGGAAGAGTCCTTCGGCGGTGATCTTGCCCATCGCCTGGCGGTCCGCGGAGCATGACACCGCCATGCCGACCGGACAGGAGGCGCCGTGGCGGGGGAGCCGGACGATGCGGACGTCGTGGCAGAAGTACTTGCCGCCGAACTGCGCGCCGACGCCGGTGTTCTGCGCCAACTCGAGCACCTTCGCCTCCAGCTCCAGGTCGCGGAAGGCGTGCCCGGATGGAGAGCCCTCCGTCGGAAGTCCGTCGAGGTAACGAGCGGTGGCGAGCTTGGCGGTCTCGACGGCGATCTCGGCCGATGTGCCACCGATCACGATGCCGAGGTGGTACGGCGGGCAGGCGGAGGTGCCGATCGACTGGATCTTGTCGAAGATCCACGGGAGCAACGTCGCTTCGTTCAGCAGCGCCTTGGTCTCCTGAAACAGGAACGACTTGTTCGCCGACCCACCGCCCTTGGCCATGAACAAGAACTTGTAGGCGTCGCCGTCGACGGCGTTGATCTTGATTTCTGCCGGCAGGTTCGTGCCGGTGTTTCGTTCGGTGTACATGTCGAGCGGTGCCATCTGGGAGTAGCGCAGGTTCGACGTGAGGTACGTGTCAGCGATGCCTCGTGCGATCTGTTCTTCGTCGCCGCCGCCGGTGTACACGAACTGACCCTTCTTGCCCTTCACGATTGCCGTTCCGGTGTCTTGGCACATCGGGAGCACGCCGCCGGCGGCGATCGATGCGTTCTTCAGGAGGTCGAGTGCCACGAATCGGTCGTTGTCGGAGGCCTCGGGGTCGTCGAGGATGTTGCGCAATTGCTGGAGGTGGCTCGATCGCAGATAGTGAGCGATGTCGCGCATCGCCTCGGCAGTCAGCGAGCGGATGGCCTCCGGTTCGACCTTGAGGAACGTTCCGTGGGCGGTGTCGAAGGTCGAGACGCCCTCGGTCGACACGAGGCGGTACTCGGTGTCGTCGGGGCCCAACGGGAACATCTCGGTGAAGTCGAAGTCGGGAGCATCTGGCATAGGTATCGAGCCTACGCACCGAGCGCTCGGGCCAGCTCCTCGCGCCGTTGTCGATACGAACGCGCACTGGATCGCCGTGGCGCAGTCATGTTGGGACGATGTTTCGAAACAGTGTCCTTGGCGATGGCGCTGTGATCGTGTGGGCCGTCGGCGGTGTGCACGTGCACGGCGGGTGCTGTTCACCGAGGCGCACCTCCGGCGCTCCCCGTCTACGAGATGTAGATGAACACCGTCACGTTCCGAACGGGCTGGGTTCACACCCGGGCGCTCATCGACGAGCCGCTCGATGCGCTCCTCGCTCGAGCGTTCGACCCGACGTCGATTGCCGACGTCCACTCTTTCGACGATGCCGAAGCAGCGTTCGCCGAACCGTCCACGAAGCCGATCTTGCGTCGCTCGTGAACGTGGGGGCCGACGATGGCCAAGAGCACGAGGGCGGCGCCTGCCAGTTGTGCGCCGGTGAGCGACTGGTCGAGCACCGCCCAGCCGGCGATCGTCGCGACCAGCGGGCTCAGCAGTCCCAGAAAGCTGACGATGCTGACCCGGAGGCGCTGGATTCCGGCGAACCAATTCGCGTAGGCGGCGCCGGTGCCGACGACCCCGAGCCAGACGAGACCTGCCCAATTTCCGGCGGTGAGCGTCGATGGAAGGCCCTCCGCGAGCACCACGACGGGGGCGAGCGCCAGTCCTCCGGCGGTGAGCTGCCAACCGGTGAACGTGATCAGGTCGACCGGGCGGCCCCAGTGCTTCGTGAGGACCACGCCCGTTGCCATGCAGGCAGCGCCGGCCAGCGCGGCCAGGACACCGATCGCATCGAGCGATGCGTTTGGGTCGAGCACGAGGAGCGCAACGCCGGCGATGCCTGTCGCGCCGGCGAGTGCTGTTCGGCGGGTGAACGCTTCGCGCAGCACAGCAGCCGCGAGCGCAGCGGCGATGAGCGGTTGAATGGCACCGGCGGTGGCCGCCACGCCTCCCGGCAACCGGAACGCAGCGACGAACAGCAGCGCGAAGAATGCGCCGATGTTGAGCAGGCCGAGCAGCGTCGCGCGCCACCACCAGGCACCTGTCGGAAGTCGGCGAGACCACAGTAGGAAGCCGAGACCGATCGGGAGCGCTCGTGCGCACGCAGCGAGCATCGGGCGTCCGCTCGGTAGGAGCTCGGTGGCGACGATGTACGTCGTTCCCCATGCGATCGGGGTCAGTGCCGTCCGTCCGACGATCCAAGTTTCTCTTGACATAAAGATAGTTCTAGTTTGCATGTCTCTCGACATCAAGAGAAAATGTTTGATGTCGCCTGACGCACTCAACGCAGAAGAACTCACCGACCACGTCGACGAGATCGTCGATCAGTGGACCCGTGAGCGGCCGGACCTGGACGTTTCGGGGATGGCGATCATCGGTCGCCTGGGTCGGCTCGAGCGGGCCATCCGCGCCCGACTCGATGTCGTGTTCGCCATGCACGATCTCGAGGCGTGGGAGTTCGATGTGCTCGCGACGCTTCGGCGTCATGGCGAGCCGCACCGCCTCACCCCCGGTGAGTTGCTCGAGTCGATGATGGTCACGTCCGGTGCCATGACGAACCGGATCGATCGTCTGGAGGGTCGCGGGTTCGTGCGGCGTTCGAAGAGCCCGACCGACGGCCGACAGGTACTGGTCCAACTCACCCCTGCGGGATTCGACAAGGTCGAGGCGGCCGTTGCCGACCATGCCGCGAACGAACTGACCCTGATCGATGTTCTCGATCCGGGTCAGCGCGACCAGCTCATCGAGTTGCTTCGACTGCTCCATCATGGAGTGGTCGTGGCGTCGGCCGACTCGTGACGGGAATCCGACGGACCGTGCGTCGGATGTCGAGCGCGAAGGGGCTGATCGTGGCGTCGCGGCTACGGTCACCGCCAATGACGTCGAGTGCGGAGTCGACCCATCGCCCGACCTGGCGAGGCCGGATGCACGCCACCGCGTTCGTCGTGGCGATTCCCGCCGGGATCGCGCTCATCACCGTCGCCGATCGGGCCGCCTCGCGCACAGCGGCGTCGATCTACGCCGTCTCACTGCTCACGATGTTCGGGATGTCGGCGGCCTACCACTGCTTGGCGAAGTCACCGAGTTCCCGCCGCTGGATGCAGCGGCTCGACCACGCTGGCATCTACGTCATGATCACCGGCACCTACGTCCCGATGGCGATCGTCGCGATGCCGTGGGCGTGGGGCATCCCGTTGCTCTCGGTGATCGGCGGCGCCGCGCTCATCGGTGTGGTCATCAAACTCACCGGTGCGCGCCGACTTCAGCTCGTCGGATACCTGTTGTACCCGGCGATGGGTTGGGCCGCCGTCATCGCCGCTCCGGTGCTGTTCGACAGCCTGACGGGTGTGCAGTTCTCACTCGTCGTCGCTGGCGGACTCGTCTACACCTTGGGGATGCCGGTGCTGTTCCTTCGCCGCCCCGATCCGTGGCCGAGCCGGTTCGGGTATCACGAGGTCTGGCACGCATTCGTGGTCGTGGCGGCGGCTCTCCACTTCGGCGCGGTCGCCAGCGTCATCGCCGGCGCCTGAACGCGATCGTCGCCGGACGCGAACCGACCCCGGGTCGAAACCCGGGGTCGGTGCGTCAGATCGATGAGCTCGCTGCGCTCAGCTCACCGTGGTGCGCAGATTGTTGCGCCGGCGGGCGCCCCAGGTGATGGCCACGAGAGCCACGCCGCTGAGCAACACCAGCAGGCCGATCCGCAGCGCGCCCAGCGAGTTGCCGCCGGTGGATGGCAGTTCGCCGGGAATCTGGAAGATGCCGAAGTCGACGTCGTCGATGTCTTCGCCGCGACCGAGGGTCACGATGTCGCTGGTTCCGGTCGTGTCGGCGTCGGAGTCGTTGTCGTCGCTCGTGCCCTGATTCTGCGGGGCGAAGATGCTGCCATCCGGCAGCGTCGTTGGGACTACGCGTACCCGGTACTCGCCGGCCGGCAGATCGTCGAACAGGTACAGCCCGGTGTCGTCCGTCGTCGTGGTGGCGATCACGTCACCGTTCTCGTCGAGCAGCTCCACGGTGGCATCGGGAACCGATTGCTCGAACGGGTCCTGGATGCCGTCGCCGTCGAAGTCGACCCAGACGCGGTTGCCGATCGAGCCCAGCGGTTGCACGACACCGATGTCGACGGTCATGTTCGACGAATCGTCGGTGGTGGTCGTCGGTCCGTCGATGTCATCGGTCGGCTCGTCGCCGCGTTCCAGTGTGACCACACCGGTTCGGATCGACCCATCGGTCTGACCGATGCCGTCGTTGTTGTCATCGACGTCGTCATCGGGGTTGGTCGACGACGCTGCACCGGTCGACGGGTCGAAACCTTCGAGCGGTCCGCCGTCGGCGAAGTTGCTCGCCGGGAGCTCGACGATGTACTCGCCGTCGTCGAGGCCGGTGAAGAGGTAGTTGCCGTCAGCATCGGTCGTGGTGGTCGCCACGAAGTCGCCGTCGCCGTCCAGCAAGTTCACCACGACGCCGGCCGGAACCGGTTCCTCGCCGTCGCCGTCGCCGTCCTCATCGGAGTCGATGAAGATGCGGTTGCCCAGCTCCAGCGGTGCGACCAGGCCGATGTCGACCGACAGATTCGAGAAGGAATCCGGCGTACCGGTGTTCGACTCGTCGCCTTCGTTCGTCGGTTCGCCGTCGTCCGCGAGCGTGACGGGGCCGGTGATGACACCCTCGACGCCGGTGCGGATGAAGCCGTCGTTGTTGTCGTCGATGTTGTCGTCCGGATCGAGCGAAGAACCGGCGCCAGTGGTGGGCACGGATCCTTCGAGCGGACCGTCGCTCTCGAAGTTCGAGGGGTCGAGCTGGACGATGTAGGTGCCCGGCTCGAGGCCCTCGAAGAGGTAGCGACCGTCGCCGCCCGACGTGGTGCGGTGTCGATCAGCGTGTTCGGGATGCCGTTGCCGTCAGGGTCGGTCCAGAGGTTGACGACAACGCCGTTCGGCACGGGGGACTCGGTTGCTCGGTCGTAGATGCCGTCGAGGTCGTCGTCGAACCAGATCTGGTTACCGAGTTCGAGGGCCGGCTCTGCAACGAAGCCGAGATCGATTCGCAGGTCGGAGTCGCCGTCGTTGTACGTGCCGGTGGCCGTGTTGGCATCGGCCTCGCTGTCGTCACCGGTCGGGTTGGTGTCGCTCTCGCCCGTCGGTGCAGCACCTGGCTGAGGCGCCGTGAACTGCGCGGTGACCGACAGGTAGCCGGCCGTCGGAGCGCCGTCGTCGACGTTGTCGGCGGCAAGCGGATCGGCGGCAGACGGGGTCGAGGACCGCGGGTTCGAGAGCGCCGCCGGGAGGTCGTCGACGGCGACGAAAAGCAGCGCACCGGGCGCCACACCGCCGAAGTGGTAGTTGCCCTCGGTGTCGGTCACGTCGGACTGGAGGAGGCCGGTGGAATCGTCACCGGTCGGCTCGAACACGCCGTCGCCGTCGACATCGGACCAGAGTTCGACCGTGACACCGGAGATGCCGGACTCACCGGTGTCGAACACGCCGTTGTCAGCGTTGGCGGCCGTGCCGTTGCCGTCGTCCAACCAGACCTGGTTGCCGATGCGGACGCCGCGGAAGATGCCGAAGTCGACCGTGAGGTTCGACCTGTCGTTGTCGACGGTGGTCGGCTGGCTGCCGGGATCGTCATCTGTGGCGTCATCGTCGCGCAGGGTCTCGTCGGTGGGCTCAACCGCCTCATCGCCGAGGGTGAACGTCCCCGATGTGAGGTCCTGGCCGCCGCGCAGGTTGCCATTCGCGTCCTGGTCGTTGTCCTCGTCGTCGGTGCCAGAAGCACCGTCCGGGTCGAGGCCGGTCGTTCCCGTCTCGCCGAAGCCCGAGCTGCGCGCGCCGACGAGAGCATCGGCGTCGATCAAGGCGGACAGCGTCGCGTCTGCGGTGGTCTGGGAGTTCGGGATTCGAACCTGGTAGTCGCCGGGCTCGAGGTCGGTGAACTCGTACTTGCCGTCGACGTCGGTGACGGTTTCGGCCGCCACTGCGCCGGCATCGTCGAGCAGTTGAACGAGAACCCCGGCGATGCCGGGTTCGCCGTCTTCGGCCACGCCATCGTCGTCGAGATCGCTCCACACGAGGTTGCCGACGCGGAAGTTCAGCGATGGCTCGCCGAACCCTGCGTCGAAGGTGTGATCGTTGGCGCCCGCCAAGCCGGTCGTGACAGCGATCTCACCGAATCCGGCCCCGTTGGGGGCGGCGTCGGAGTCGCGCTGATCGTCATCGGCGTCCACCGTCGTGAGCGAAAGGCCTTCGAGAGGTCCCCCCGGCGCATAGTCGCTCGGCTCGTCGAAACGGATCGTGTAGTCGGTCTGTGTCGCGATCGACGACGCTGCAGTCGGGCCGGCAGCCACATCGGCGTCGGTGAAGTAGTAGCGGCCACCGTTGGCGGTGGTCGTCGTGGCGATCAAGACGCCGGCGTCGTCGTACAGGTTGACGGTGACGCCGTCGACCGCGGTCTCGCCGGGATCCTGGGTGCCGTTGCCGTCGGCATCGATCCACACGTAGTCGCCGAGCTCGATCGGCGCGCGGTCGCACAGTGCCTCGAGGTCGCCGAGGCCCGTGCCCTGTCCGTCCTTCTTCCAAGGGAAGTAGCCAGGCTTATCGCGCTGTCTCCTGGCGATGGCGGCGGCCACCATCTCGGCCGGGAA
>JBGCFW010000248.1:0-8933 GCA_045107155.1 Ilumatobacter sp.
GCCTTCTCGACCATTTCCTCAAGGACTGTAGTCCCGCGCCGGCCCTGCGTGGTTCGCATCATCTGACCAAAAGTGTCCATCATGGTCATGTACTTGCGTACTTCACTCTCTTTGTACGACAGCGCTGCCACGCGTTTGGGCACGGTCAACGACACGTTCACGCTCGACCTCCCGGGCATCGACCCGATTCCGGTCGACCGCCTCGCGGACGCGTTCAACGTGTTCGCCGTTCCTGGTGGAACGACCGCCGACGGCGAGCAAACCGATGTCGACGAGAAGGGCGTTGCCTCGTGAGCAAGGTTCCCGCACTGGTCATCTGTGGCCCGGGCACCAACCGTGACCGAGACGTCGCCAAGGCGCTCGAGCTGGCCGGCGCCGATGCACGCATCGTGCTCGCCCACGAGTTGGTCTCGTCACCTCGCCACCTCGACCAGGCCCGCCTGGCGGTGGTCGCCGGCGGGTTCAGCTACGCCGACTCCCTCGGCGCCGGCCGCATGCTCGCACTCGATCTGACCCTCGGCCTCGGCGACCGCCTGCAGCAGTTCGTCGCCAACGGTCGTCCGCTCATCGGCATCTGCAACGGCTTCCAGGTGCTCACCCGCACGAGCCTGTTGCCCGGCTCGCTCGGCCACAACGCTCAGGGCGACTTCGATTGTCGGTGGGTCGTGCTCGATCGTGTCGAGAAGTCGAACAGCGTGTGGACGAAGGGAATCGACGATCCGATCCACTGCCCGATCGCTCACGGCGAGGGCCGCTACGTTCACCCCGATCCCGCCTCGCTTGCTGGCGCCGGCCAGGTGGCACTGCGCTATCGCAGCACCAACCCGAACGGTTCGGTCGACGACATCGCCGGCGTGAGCGATCCGTCGGGTCTCGTCCTCGGCCTGATGCCGCACCCCGAGAACCACATCGTGCTTCGTCAGCATCCACATCATCGTCGAGGTGGCGGTGGACCCGCACACCTCGGGCTTCGGCTGTTCGAGAACGGCGTCACGCACGCGGCGAGCCTGTGATGTCGTCGTCCGATCCCCTCCTCGACATCGATCTTCCGCTGGCGGACCGACGGGACGGCAAGGTCCGTGTGTCGTACGCCCTCACCGAGGGCATGAACCGTGGGCACCGGCTGTTCGTCACCACCGATCGCATCTCCGCCTTCGATCGAATTCTGGCGGGCGTGCCCTACAAGGGGCAGGTACTCAACCAGCTGTCGGCCTGGTGGTTCGAACAGACCGCCGACATCGTCGACAACCATGTGGTCGCCGTCCCCGACCCGAACGTCACGATCGCACGGAGCGCCCAGCCGCTCCCCGTCGAAGTGGTCGTTCGCAGTCACATCACCGGCGTGACCGACACGGCGCTCTGGACCGCCTACGCGAGCGGCGAGCGCACGATCTACGGACATCGACTCCCCGAGGGACTCTCGAAGAACGACCCGCTCCCCGAGCATCTCGTCACCCCGACCACGAAGGGCGAAGCTGGTCGCCATGACGTCCCCATCTCGTGCGCCGACGTGGTCGAGCAGGGCCTCGTCGAGGAATCGCTGTGGGCTCGAGTTCAGACTGCAGCGCTCGCGGTGTTCGCCCGCGGCGTCGAGATCGGGCGACAGGCCGGGCTGATCCTCGCCGACACCAAGTACGAATTCGGCGTCGCTGACGACGGAACACTCCTGCTCATCGACGAAGTGCATACGCCCGACTCCTCCCGGTGGTGGGTTGCAGCCAGTTACCCAGAACGCCTCGCAGCCGGCGACGAGCCGGAGAGTCTCGACAAAGAAGTGGTTCGCCGGGCCCTCGCCGAGGTCGACTTCCGTGGCGACGGGCCCGTGCCCGAACTGCCCGAAGACGTCTGGACGGCCACCACTGCGCGCTACGTTGACGCCTACGAGCGCCTCACCGGCGAGACGTTCGTGTACGCCGACTATCCCGCGGCGCCGCGCATCACCGCAGCGGTGTCGTCTCTGGAGTGACATGACACGATCGATCCCGGTTTCACACGTCGTGGGACCAGCCGAACCCGACGTTGTGTCGATCCCGCCGGATCTGACCGCTGACGATCTCGCGCACGACGAATGCGGTGTGCTCGGCCTCTCGACACCTCACGGTGACGGCGTCGCCCAGCTGGCGTTCTTCGGGCTGTTCGCACTCCAGCATCGGGGCCAGGAGGCCGCCGGCATCGCGGTGAGCGACGGCAAGCGGTCGCGGCTCCACAAAGAGGCTGGGCTGGTTGCGAACGTCTTCACCCCAGAGGCCTTGAAGCCGCTCACCGGCTATCACGCCATCGGCCACACCCGGTATTCCACCACCGGTTCGAATGCTGAGCGCAATATCCAACCGTTCCTCGTCGAGACGATGCACGGGCCGCTCTCGGTGGCTCACAACGGCAATCTCGTCAACGCGACCGCATTGCGCGATGAGTTGCTCAACCGCGGCTTCGGTCTCACTGCCACCAGCGACACCGAGGTGTTCACGTTGATGCTCGCTGCGGCCGGCGGGCGCACCTGGCAGGAGCGCATCGAGCGCACACTGCCTGCGTGGAAGGGCGCGTTCTCGCTCGTGATCCTCGCCGCCGACCAGGTGATCGCAGTGCGGGACCCCTGGGGTTTTCGGCCGCTGTCGGTGGGTCGTCTCCCCCATGGCGGACATGCCGTGGCATCTGAGACCTGCGCGCTGTCGACCCTCGGTTGCGTCGACATCGACGAGGTCAAGCCCGGCGAGATGGTCACGTTGCGCGGCGCCGAGATCGAGCGCCAGCAGGTGCTTGCCCCGCAGACGAACAGCGCTCGTTGCAGCTTCGAGTTCGTCTATTTCTCACGTCCTGATTCGGTGTGGGATGGCCGCTCGGTCCACCACGTCCGCCAGCAGCTCGGCGTCGAACTCGCTCGCGAGTCGCTCGTCGACGCCGACGTCGTGATCCCGGTTCCCGACTCGTCGATTCCGGCGGCCATCGGATTCGCCAACGAGAGCGGGCTGCCGTTCAACGACGGGCTGATCAAGAACCGCTACATCGGCCGGACCTTCATCGAGCCCACGCAGGACATTCGCGAGCGTGGTGTCGCGTTGAAGTTCAATGCGCTCACCGAGAACCTCGAGGGCAAGCGAGTCATCATGATCGACGACTCGCTCGTGCGCGGGACGACCGCCGGTCCGCTGGTGAAACTGGTTCGCGATGCAGGTGCCGCCGAAGTCCACCTCCGCATCACGTGCCCACCGATCACGCACGCGTGCCACTTCGGTGTCGACATGGGCCACGACGACGACCTGATGGCCGCCAAGAAGACCCTCGACGAGATGCAGGAGCACATCGGTGCCGACAGTCTCGCCTTCCTCTCGCTCGACGGGATGATGCGCGCGATCGCCAGTCGTGAGAGCGGTGCCGACGACGGCTACTGCAACGCGTGCTTCACCGGTGACTATCCCATCGCTGTTGGAGACGCCCAGGCCAAGCTCGCGTTCGAGGGCGTCCTGTCGTGACCATCGACCTCGCTCGCCGCGCTCGGTGTGCTCGCAATGACGCCGTCGCTGTGCTCGGTCGAGCCGTCGCAACGTGAAGGTACTGGTGTTGGGCGGCGGAGGCCGCGAGCAGGCGATCGCGTGGGCATGTCGGCGCGCTGGGCACGAAGTACGACTCGCTTCAGATCTGGGCGACGCGACCCCGGATGACACCGACCTCGTGATTCCCGGTCCCGAGGCCGCACTCGTTGCCGGCGCTGCCGACGAGGCCGCTCGCCGCGAGATCCCATGCTTCGGCCCGACCGCAGAACTCGCCCGTCTCGAGGCCTCGAAGGGCTTCGCTCGGGCGCTCGCCGACAAGCTCGGCATCCCGGGCCCGGCGTTCGCACGATTCGACCCTGCCGACGGCGACGCCGAGGCTCGCGCACTGTCGTGGTGGAACGACCTCGGTGCACCGGTCGTCGTGAAGCTCGATGGCCTCGCAGCAGGCAAGGGCGTCGTGGTACCCGATTCCGACAGCGAGACCCGTGAAGCGATCGCCGACGCTGCGGCCGACGGTGCATTCGTGCTCGAAGAACGCATCTTCGGGCCGGAGTGCTCCCTGCTCGCGCTCTGCGATGGCACGACGGCTGTGGGGCTCCCGCTCGCACAGGACCACAAGCGGATCGGCGAGGGCGACACGGGGCCCAACACCGGTGGCATGGGTGCCTACGCTCCCGCGCCTGTGGCGGCTGATCCGGCCGAGCTGCTCTCCACGTTCGTCCAGCCCGTGGTCGACCACTTCGCGGCGGCCGGCACGCCGTATGTCGGCGTCATCTACGCCGGGCTCATGCTCACGAGCGACGGGCCGCGGTTGATCGAGTACAACGCCCGGTTCGGCGACCCAGAGACCCAGGCCGTTTTGCCACTGCTCGAGACCGACCTCGCCGAGCTCGCGTTCGCGGCGACACGCGGCGACATCACGGCGGTGCCAATCGTCACCCGGGACGGCTCGGCGGTGACTGTCGTGGCGGCCGCAGCCGGCTATCCGGGCACGCCCGAGGCGGGTGCGGTGATCGTGGACGGCGTACGCGATGCGTCGGCCTTCGATGCGTCGGTGGACGGCATGGCACTGCGCTTCGACGCAGGGGTCACACACGCCGACGGCGTGGACCAGGTGTCGGGCGGACGCGTACTCGCTGTCACCGGCGTCGGGACGAGCCTGGCACACGCCCGCGACATCGCGTATCGCCGGATCGCCGCCGTCGACTTCGCCGGAATCCAGGTCCGGCGCGACATCGGTTGGCGTGCACCTGGCGCAGCGCTTGCCACCTACGCCGACGCCGGCGTCGACATCGACGAGGGAACGCGCGCCGTCGACGAGATGAAAGCTGCGGTCGAATCAACGCATGACGTCGGATCGGGCCAGGGCGTCCTACAAGGGGTGGGGAGCTTCGGCGGCGTGTTTTCGGGTGCCGCGATCAAGGCTCTCGACGACCCGGTACTGGTCGCGTCGACCGACGGTGTCGGCACGAAAGTCGAACTCGCCGCCCGCCTCGGCCGGGTGCGCGGCGTCGGTGCCGACATCGTGAACCACTGCATCGGCGACGTTCTCGTCCAGAACGCTCGTCCGCTGTTCTTCCTCGACTACATCGCTGCGAGCACGCTCGATGCCGACATGGTGGCCGACATCGTGAAGGGAATGGCCGAGGCCTGTCGGGCTGCGAACTGCGCCGTGCTCGGCGGCGAGACCGCCGAGATGCCCGGCGTGTACCAGCCGGGCGCATTCGACATCGCGGGCACACTCATCGGCGTCGCCGACCGCAGCGCGCTCCTCCCGCGCTCCGATGTCACCGCAGGCGACGTGCTCATCGGCATGGCGTCGTCGGGTCCTCACACGAACGGCTACTCCTTGCTCCGCAAGGTCTTCGAGTGGGCGCCGATGGACGCTGTTCCCAACGGCATGGACCGCTCGCTCGGCGACGCACTGCTCGAGCCACACCGGAACTACCTCGATCCGCTTCGCGACGCCCTCGCTGGAGGTCACGTGAAGGCCCTCGCACAGATCACGGGTGGTGGCATCCCCGAGAATCTGCCTCGGGTACTCCCCGACGGCGTCGGTGCCGAGGTCGACCTGACGTCGTGGCCCGTCCCGGCTCTGTTCCGATTGGTTCAGGAACTCGTGCCGCAGATGTCGACCGACGAGTTGTACCGCACGCTGAACATGGGCATCGGCATGATTGTGGTGTGTTCATCCGACACTGCCGACGAGCTCCAAGCACAGATCCCCGAAACCACGTGGCGGATCGGTGAGCTCGTTCCGGGCGAGCGGCGGGTCACGCTGACGTAGGCGCAACGATGCCTTCGACGAGGTGTCCTCGGTGACGCGATCGCTGGTCCAGCGCCTCGGCGACAACCCCTCCGAGCCCGGTCACCAACTGCGGACGAGATCGTGAGCTGCTCGAAGGCGGTGAGCGATCCAGTCGATCCGCTCCTCGGATGGAGTCGTCCACTCGCGTCCGGGTTCCTTCAGCGCAGCGGTGGCATCGGCGCCGAGCAGGAACTCGCGTAGGAATTCGTTCTGCCACGCTCCGAGACGGAGTCGGCGTACCGGCCCATCACCAGTACGCACGACCGAGCGCGGTTCGAGGTCTCGCAGACGCGGACCGACCAGGCGTGTCTCGTAGCCACCTCGGTATGGGCGGTTGAACGCGACATCATCGGGCGCGTGAGCGTCGAATGCGGTGCGGTAGGCGCGGGCGATCGAGCGCAGCCGGTCGGGACGCATCGTCGGGACCTCGACCGGATCGCGGAGTGCTCCGGTCGAATCCGGCGACACCTCACCGTCGCCGTCCCCGCGGTTCGACAAGGCGACCACGTTCGGAAGCCGGTCTGGCGGTTCGCGCTCCACGCAAATCGCTCCGTCCGGACGCGCCGTGTGGTTCATCGTGTCGTGGATCGACAGGACGTCGAGGTGTGTCGCCGAGCTCCAGTCCGCCAGCGAGGTCGCCGCAGGATCGAGCGCGGCGAGATGGGCGAGTTTCGCTTCGATCACCCGCTCGATCAGTCCGTCGCGGATTCGTTCGTACGCGTCGACACCCAGCGCTCCGGCAGTGACCAACGCTCGGTGGAAGCACGTCCACTCCGAGTCGTCAGCGGGCCGCCGGTACACCGGGAGGTAGCCGAACGTCACCGGTCGAATCGCATCGATACCCGTCAGCAGCGGCCGACCGCCCTCTCCGGCGGACTCGAGACGGGCGAACGCCTCTTTCAACCCGGCGACGAGATCGTCAGGCCGCTCCCTGTTCGCGTCGCGTACTGCACGCGGATGCGGGTCCTCGATGTAGAGCACATGCGGATCGATCTCGGCCCATCGTCGAGCGATGGGGCTCGTCGAGACGTCGGTGAAGTCGAACTGCAGCCGCTTGGTGAAGCGGGTGTCGACGAACGGTGCGAGTTCTTCGGGAAAGGCTGCCGACGCGTGCGGTCCCGTGATGATCAGGTCGACCTCGGCGAGTGCATCGTCGAGGGAGCGCTGAGTCTTGCCGGCGAAGAAGGTGATGTCGGCCTCGCCGAACGACGTCCCTTCGGGTATCCAGTCGATCTGCGCGCGGTCCATCATCCAAGCGTAGGGACCTTCCTGGGATGCGTCCAGGACGACACACCGTCGGGACGGCTTTGGCAACTGTGGTAGGACGTCGTCGTGTACACGTCCGCGTTTGCCCCTGACAGGACGTCGCGCTGGCATGTGCGTAATCGTCGTTGGCGGTCGCGGGCGGTGGTGTGGTCGGCGGCGATCGCCGGGCTGCTCAGCGGCTGCGTGGACCACTCGGAACAGTCGCTCTGTATTTCGTACGCCGAATACGTGGTGGTCGCCGATGCAGTCGCGGCGACCGACACGACTGGCGCGACAGCGTCGGACGCATCCGAGGCAGTCGAGGTGCTGCTGGGCGAGGTCGCTCAGCTCCGAGCGGTCTCCGAGAGCCGCTATCGGGCTCCGATCGATGAGCTGGAGGAGCTGCTCGACGACCTCGAGAACACCCTCGACGCGTTGGTCGACGACGCCGACTACGCGACCTGGGAGCCGCTCGTTGACGAGACGATCGCCGACGTCGGGATCGCGGATGATCGGCTCCGTCGGGTGATGAATCCCGCGTGCGCAGCACGCTTCGCCGAAAGTGACGAGTGATGAACACGAACGATCGAACAACTCGAAGACCGGAGGAGAACTGAGGGACGGACTCTTGATTGCGATCCAGGCGTTTGTCGTTCTCGGCGCCATCGTCATGGGCACGCGATCCAGCGGTGTCGGCCTCGGAATCTGGGGCGGCGTGGGCGTCATGGTGCTCGTGTTCGTGTTCCGGCTCGAACCCGGAAGCGCTCCCGTCGATGCCATGCTCATCATCATCTCGGTGGTGGTGACCGCCGGTTTGATGCAGGTCTCCGGGGGCATCGATTGGATGGTTTCGGTCGCCGCGAAGGCGATCGAGAATCACCCGAAACAGATCACGTTGATCGCACCGCTCATGGCGTTCCTCTTCTCCGTCGGCGCCGGAACGAGCAACGTGCTGTATCCCCTCATGCCGGTCATCTACGACGTCTCGTACCGCAACAAGATCCGTCCTTCCCGACCACTCTCGCTCTCGGTCGTGGCGACCGGCGTCGCGTTGGCCTGTAGCCCGGTATCCGCTGCCATGGCGGCCATGGTCACGCTCACCGAGGTCGAGCCGTACAACTTCGATCTCATCCAGATCCTCGCGGTCGCCATCCCCGCGGCGATCGTCGGCATCTTCCTCACGTCGCTGGTGGTTCGTCGTTTGGGCAAGGAGCTCGAGGATGACCCGGAATATCAGGCACGCATCGCTGCGGGGACGCTCGACCCGCCGGGGACGGGCGACTCGATCACGGTCGAGGCGACGACGCAGGGACGCAACGCCGCACTCATCTTCCTCGGCTCGGTCGTGCTGATCGTCGTGCTCGGCCTGTTCCCCGACCTGCGTCCGCAGATCGACGGCGACGACGGCTCGGCACCGATCTCCATGACGGTCACGATCCAGCTGCTCATGTTCACGGCTGCCGCGATCATGATCCTCGTGTGCCGGCCGAAGGTCGCTGCGGTCAACGATTCGAAGGTCTTCAAGGCCGGCATCGTGTCGGCAATCGCACTCTTCGGCCTCGCCTGGCTGACCGACACCTTTATCAGCGCTCACGAAGACGAGATCGTCGACACGGTCGGCCAGTGGGTGAGCGATGCACAGTGGATCTTCTTCCTCGCGATCTTCCTCGTGTGCGTCTTGACGACGAGCCAGTCGACCGCGACACGCACGATCGTGCCGATCGGGCTTGCAGCAGGACTCGCTCCGGCGCTCGTGACGGGGATGTGGGCAGGCTCGTTCGCCCGCATCTCCACCCTGCCGACCAGCGGCAGCGAAGTCGCCGCGGCCAACTTCGATCTGGGCGGCACCACCACCCTCGGCGCGCAGCTGGTCGACCATTCGTACTTCC
>JBGCFW010000249.1:0-4601 GCA_045107155.1 Ilumatobacter sp.
GCCACCGCGCTCGGAGACAAGAAGGCCATGATCCACCAGAACCACGGCCTGATCACCACAGGCGGCTCCGTCGACGCTGCGGTGTGGTGGTTCATCGCGCTCGAGCGTGCCTGCCAGAGCCAACTCGTGGCCGAGGCCGCCCGCACCCCGATCGAACTCCCCGAGGCGTACTGCATCGACGGCCGCAAGTCCCAGGGCAGCGACATCGCCGGCTGGTTCCAGTTCCAGCCGTTCTGGGACGAGCTCGTCGCCCGCGAACCCGAATTCCTCAACTGATCTGACGCGAGCCAACGCTCCAGCTCTCCTCCACGGCTCGACGGAGAAGGGGTGCAGGCACCCTGTTGGCAAGGTCCGTGCATGCGTAGGTTCGACAGCATGCGAAGACTGCTTCGAGCTGCGCTCGCGTTCGTCGTGGCGGTGGCAGCGCACCCGGGCAAGCGGGCCGGCGGTACGACACGGGAAATCGCCATCGCTGGTCGAGCAGCGGTTCCCGCCAACTTCGACGTCGTCGGAGCGCCATGAGCGACTCCGTGGCCACGACCTCGACGCTTGCCTCGCCTGTGAAGGTCTTGATCGTCGACGACCACACCGGGTTCCGCCGCGCCGTGACCGCCATGATCGATGCAACTGAGGGCTTCGTGGTCGTGGGATCGGTGAGCTCGGGATCGGATGCGCTCGACGCACTGGCCTCGTCGACGATCGACCTCGCGCTCGTCGACGTGCACATGGCGCCGATCGACGGCATCGACGTTGCTCGACGTCATGCTGCCACCGACGACACAGCCGCGATCGTGCTGATGTCGACATCCGCGCTCGACGAACTCGCCGATGGGGCACGTGGGCCAGCTGTGGCAGGATTCATCCCCAAAGAATCGCTGTCGGCTGTCGACCTCGAGCGCGTCTGGTCCTCGTGGAAAGCCACGCACCGGCGACAAGCCGATGCCTCGACACCGCGAGTACGCAATGACCACAACGCACCAAGCTGACCACGTCGACCCAGGCGACTTCGATCCTGGCCTCGAGGCTGTCGAGAGCTATCACGCGCAGCTGGTTCTCGATCAGAAATCAGCGTGGCCTGCGGCGATCATCATCGCGATCCTCTCGCTGATCTTCACCACCTGGTGGGGCCTGGCACTCGCCGCGGTGATCGCAGCGATGACGCTCGTACGGATGCAGGCGTTCGGCCCGCTCGCTCGCAACGACCTCTACGGCGCGGTGAAGTGGGTCACCACGGGCACCTGGGGTGTTGCCATCGGGGTCGTGTCGATCATTCCTGATGCATTCCCGATCATGGTGATCAACTTGATCAGCCCACTGCTGGTCGCCGCGATCAACCTCAACGAATCACAGCTCCGCAGGATGATGACCGCCGGTGTCGTCGTCGGGCTCGTACTCGGGGTGCTGGGCTTTCGCTCCGAAGGCACCGGGCTCGACGAAGCCGCACCCGAGTGGTTCGTGCAGTTCGTGATGATCGCGTATCTCGCCGCCCACGTGATTCTGGTGGGCACGCTGGTGCGGGAGAGCAATCGCGTCCGGCTGCTCGGAATCAATCGTGTGCACGCTGCCCATGATGAGCTCCGTCGTTCTCGTGCTCGCGTGGTCACCGCGGCCGACGGCGAACGCGAACGCATCGAGCGCAACATCCATGACGGCGCTCAGCAACGTCTGGTGTCGCTCGCAGTGCAGCTTCGTCTCGCCTCACAACTCAGTGATCAGGGGCAAACGATCACGAGTGCAACACTCGACTCACTCCACGACGAGACGCGGGAGGCCATCGATGAACTTCGTGAGCTGGCACACGGCATCTATCCCGCCGTACTCACCGAGCGCGGCATCATCGAAGCAATCAGGCATCTCGCTCGGACCGCGCCGAACGAGGTCGAGGTGATCTGTGGCGACACGAGCATCGCCGATCTCGACTTCGACCATGCGGCGACCTACTTCGTCTGCGCCGAGGCGCTCCAGAACGTGGCGAAACACTGTGCGCCGACCACCCACGTGAGCATCGAGATCACGAGCGACGAACACACTGTGACAGCCACGATCAGCGACACGGGGTCCGGCTTCGATCCGTCGGCGACGACACACTCACGTGGCCTGCTCAACATGGCCGACCGCGCCGGGGCCGCTGGCGGCTCGGTCGCGATAGCCAGCGCATCGATTGGCGGCACCAGCGTTGTCCTCACCGTGCCGACCCCGCCTGTGTCAGAGTGATTCGATGACAACACGGGTCGTCGTCGCCGAAGACAACGTGCTGATGCGGCAAGGGATCATCGCGGCGCTCGACACCCTGGAGGGCGTCGAGGTCGTCACGGCCTGCGGCGACTTCGACGAACTGATGATCGCCGCCGCGGCGACCGTTCCCGATGTCGTGCTCACCGATATCCGGATGCCGCCGACCAATTCCGACGAGGGCATCGCCGCTGCGCACAGGATCCGCGCCGAGTACCCCGACACCGGGGTGATCATCTTGAGCCAGCACGCTGACCCCGAATACGCGTTGTCGCTCTTCGACGAGGGAACCGACCGCCTCGGCTATCTGTTGAAGGAGAACATCGGCAACATCGCCGAGCTCCGCCGGGCGATCAACACCGTCAGTGCGGGCGGTTCGTCCATCGATCCTCAGATCGTGGGTCTGCTGGTGGGACGCCGGTCGGCATCACCGAGCCCACTCGATCAGCTCTCTCCGCGAGAGCAGGAGGTACTGGAACAGATCGCGGAGGGCTTGAACAACGCGGCGATCGCCGAGTTGCTGACCATCGCTGAGAAGTCGGTGCAGAAGCACATCAACTCGATCTTCTCCAAGCTGCACCTCAACGAGGAGTCCGACACACATCGTCGCGTCCGAGCGGTGCGGCTCTGGCTCGCCGAGCAACCCTGACGATCGCACACGACCGCGGCTGACGGGTTCGAGCAGAGCCGGCCAAGTCAGCGCCGGACAGCGTCGCGATCGAGCACGCTGAGGGTCTCTGGCCGCAGTTCCCCGAGGTCTGCAGCGAGGGCCGCGCGTGCTTGTCTGACGATGCGGTCAGCGCGAAGCGCCCCGGCTACGACCAGAGCGCGATTGCGTCGTCGATCGACTCGCGACGCTTGCCCACACGCAGCGATCCAGCGACATCGCTCGACCGATACAGCAGCACGACCGGGAATGCTCGGCTGCAGTGGCGAGACCACAGCGAGAACGTGTTCGCTCCCGTGCCGTTCAGCACCAACCAGTCCCCCGGCTCAGGAAGCTCACCCAGGACGTTGCGGGCGATCACATCGCCTTCGAAACACAGCGGACCGACCACGTTGAAGCCCTCGGCTGGAGCGTCGCCCGACGGGTCTGATGCGCGGCCTCGGCCAGCGATGTCGACCTGCCAGTGCTCGGAGTCATAGACCTCGCGCACGAAGGAATCAGCGCCCACATGGACCACCACGTTGGTGCGTGCTGCTGACGGCGTGACGTACTCGACCCGGGTGGCCGTGCGACCAGCCGCCAGATGGTGGAACCGACCGAACTCGGTGACGATCCGGTAGCTCCCGTCGAACAGTCGAGGAACCTGCGACTCGAGCATCGACGCATACCGTTCGACCGAGAGTTCGTCATCGCCATGGTCGGTGAACCGCAGGCCTCCTCCGATGTCGATGGTGTCGATGCGACCGCGCGTGGCACTGCGAGCGTTGATTTCCTCGGCGAGGGCCACCACGGCGGCGACGCCGTCGACCATCGGCTGGAGCGACCGGGAGTTCGAGCCGCTGTGCACGTGGAGCGCAGTGAGGCGGGTCTCGCGGTCGAACGCCTCGATGATCGCCGAGCGTTCGGAGATCGGGATACCGAACTTCGAACCAGCGACGCCTGTGGCGAGCGACGAAATCGAGTTCGGCCGACGCTCGGGGTTGATGCGCAGTCCGAGGCGCACGTCGCCCGCCGGATACCGATCGAGCTCGGCGATCGAATCGACGTTCACCAACCAGGGTGTGTCGTTCATCGCCGCGGCGATTTCGCTGCCGGTCTTGGCAGGTGAATCCCACACGGTTCGACCATCGAACCCGGCTGCGCTCGCCAGCGCGAGTTCTTCAGCCGAGGCCGCCTCGGCGTACAGCCCTGCTGCAGCGATTTCGCGCAAGACGCACACCAGCGGGTTCGACTTCACCGCCACTGCGTGATGGGCGGTGGAGGGGAATGACGAGCGAACGCGTGCCATCTGGCGGTCGAGCACGTCGAGGTCGTACAAGATTGCCGCGGTGTCAGCGTCATCGATGAGGCCAGCGTCACGCGCTGCGTCGAGCACCGGATCCGATGTCATCGGAGTTCCTGAGCGACCCGTTCGAGCGCATCGATCAGTGCCAGGTCGTACGTGGGGTCGAACCCGGCGGCGGCACTCTGGCGCACATCAGACGACCCGAGCGCCACGCGCAGGAACGCTCCCGAGGGGTACGCCACCGGCTGGCCGATCAACGCCCGCTCGAACGGCGCCACCTCTGGGGCGCCTTCGACGGCGAGTACCCGTCGGAGCTCCGCGAGCCCAGCGTGATCGAGATGCCCACCGAGGCCGTCACGCACCTTGAACGACACGATCGAGTCGTTCGTGCGCGCGTCGTCACGCAACAGATCGAGC
>JBGCFW010000025.1:0-19500 GCA_045107155.1 Ilumatobacter sp.
TCAGGTGTCGGTGCCGGGTCGGCGGTTGACCTCGGCGTACGGGTCACCGTCGTAGCCAGGCGGGAAGGTCTTCATCAGTTCCTCGGCGGTCGGTTCGCGCCGCTCCCGAGCCTCGGCGGGGAGCAGGTCGACCAGCGCTTGCATGATCCGCTTCGTGTCGGCGTCGGGGGAGCGGTACTTCAGCGTGACCGGGTCGCCGACGACCGCCGTGACCGTCGGTCGGGTGAGCGGATTCATGTTCGGCAGGCGAGCATTTCGGGGCCACACGTGCTCGGTTCCCCACAGCCCGACCGGGATCACTGGAGCACGCGTCTCGGCAGCGAGCTTCGCTGCACCCCAGCGTCCCTTGAGCTCGGGCTCGAAGAACGCCGGGCCGCGCGGGATCGTGCCCTCCGGCGCCATCATCACGAGTTCGCCGCCCGCGAGGGCTTCTGCCGCGGCCTTGAGTGGCGCGTCTGATCCCGATGCGCGTTCGACGCGCACACCACCCATACCTTCCATGAGCCGGCCGATGACCGGCACGTCGAAAACCTCCTTCTTGCCGAGTCCGCGGACGCTGCGTCCCGCACGGGCGATCAGGAGACCCATCACCGTGGCGTCGAAGTACGAGCGATGGTTGAACACCACGAGCGCCGGACCGTCGGCGGGGATCTTGTCGTCGTGTTGGAACACGATGTCGGCGTACGGAGCGACCACCTCGGGTCGCATCATCGGCCGCGTCCACTCCTGGATCTCTCGCCCGGCGACCTTGATGATCCCGGGGGACTTGTCGAGGTGGCGCACCGGCCATCCCTTGACCGCGGCGAGACCCTGCAGCCGTACATCAGGATTCACCGCCACGGGGTTGCCGACCAGGTCGAGGAGTGGCGCGTCGTAGTAGCTGTCGCTGTAGGCGCTGCTCTTCGACAGTCGGACGTCGTTCTCGGCGGCCCACTCTTCGACGGCTTCGGCCTTGGCCGGGCCCCACACGAAAGCGCCATCGATCTCGCCGGCATACACATCGGGGTCATCGGCGTCTCGGAGCCACTTGGTACCGATGACCGCGTCGAAGCCGAGCGCCTTGGCGAGCGGGGCCGTGAAGGCGACCGGTGACGTCGAGGCCAGCACGAGAAGGTCACCGGTCTCGCGGTGCTCCTCGATCAGGAGCTTCGCGAACGGGAGGACGTTCTGGGCGATCTCGTCGGCTGCCGCGGTCGCTGCGGTCTCGACGATTTCGGCGTTCCAACCCGCCGACGCTCGAACCGCGAGCTTGGCCGGTTGCATCAAGATTCGGGACTCGCCGATCACGTTGAAGATCGTCTTCATCCCCTTGCCAACGGCGGTGACCAACGGGTCAACGAATGGGTTCGACGAGTCCGAACCGACGCCCGCCTCGGTGAGGTGGCGCATGAACACGGGAGTCGACGACTCATCGATGAGCGTTCGGTCGAGGTCGAAAATCGCTGCGGTTGCCATGTTGCACTCGTTTCCGGGGAGGCGGAATGCGCATGGTACCGAGACCGCACAGGACCGCTGAACACGACCCGTGCCATACTTGGCGAATGGCGCGGCCAGGGGTGCCGTACCGGGACGAGGGGACACGATGAATCTTGCTCGAGTGATCGAAGCGCATGCGGCTGATCGGGTCGCACTGATCGCAGACGGCGCCACCGTCACCTACGGCGAGTTGCGCGGACGCGTCGCTGAGATGTCGACCTTGCTCGCCGATCGTGGCGTGGGCGTCGGAACAGAAGTGGCGCTGGCAAGCGCGAACGACGAGGCATTCGTGGTGTCGACGCTCTCGGTGTTGGCGCTCGGCGGCATCGTGCTCCCGCTCAACCCGACCAGCCCCACGCCGGAGCTCACTCGCAAGCTCGACGTCGCCAACCCGTCGATGCTGCTCGTCGGCAACGCCGGGCGGCTCTATCTCGATGACGAGAGCATCACCCTCGAGATGGTCGACCTGGTCGAGATGCATGCTGCGGCAACGGCGGCGGCGAAACACGACGCAACCGTCTCGTTCGCCGATCGGCACAATGACGATCCGGCGTTCTACTTGGCGACGAGTGGCGTCTCCGGCGTCGCGAAGGTTGCCATGCTGAGCCATGCGAACCTCAGCTTCATCCACAAGGCGATGAAGTACACCGAGCCGTCGATGGGGCCAGACGACGTCGTGCTCGGTGTCTTGCCATTCACTCACATCTTCGGGTTGAACGTCGTGCTCCTTGCACCGCTCGAAGCGGGCTCTGCGATCGTCCTGCAATCGCGCTTCGACGCTGCTGAGAGTTTGCGGCTCGTACGCGACCACGGTGTCACGATGCTGAGCGGAGCGCCGCCGATGTGGCAACGGTGGGCTGTCACCGAGGCGCCTGACGACTCGCTGGCCACGGTCAAGCGTGCCGGGTCCGGCGCCGCCGCCCTGCCGCTGGGCGTTTTCGAGCGCGTCAAGGAACGCTTCGGCATCGAGATCAGCCAGGGCTACGGCCTCACCGAGACCTCTCCCGTCGTCACGGTCGGGCTGGGCGCGACGATCCGACCCACGTCCGTCGGACAGGTTCTTCCAGGCGTCGAGGTGGCCCTGGTCGACGAGTCGGGAGCGCCGGTCGACGTGGGTGACGAAGGTGAGATCGTCGTGCGTGGGCCAGGCGTGTTCCTCGGCTACCTCCACGACGACGAGGCAACCGACGCGATGTTGTCCGAGGACGGTTGGCTGTGGACCGGCGACGTCGGAATCTTCGACGAGGACGGCTACCTCTATCTGGTCGACCGCATCAAGGACATCGTGATCGTGTCCGGATTCAACGTGTATCCGGCCGAAGTCGAGAACGTGTTGATGAGCCACCCGGAGGTGACCGGCGCGATCGTGACCGGCACAGCCGACGAGGAGTCGGGGGAAGCCGTCGTCGCTCACGTGAGCGGTGCGGCAAGCCAAGAGGCCCTCGAGGAGTTCGTCGCCGAGCACCTCAGTAGTTACAAACGGCCAACGCACTATCACTTTCTCGACGACCTGCCGATCGCTCCCAACGGCAAGGCGATCCGACGGGCCCTGCGCTGATGGCCGACTCCGACGAGTTCAACTTCGAGTCAGCTCCGGCACTGCCCGGCTCCGACCGACTCAGCAAATACCTTTTCGGTGGAATCCGCCAGCTGTCGTCCCGACTCTGGGACTTCGAGGTGGAAGGTCGCGGAAACGTCCCGGCGTCGGGGCCAGCGATCATCACGCCGAACCACTTGTCCTTCTGCGACTCGGTGTTCGTGCCGGCCGCCCTCCCTCGTCGTGTCTGGGCGATCGGGAAGGGCGAGTACATGGACTCTTGGAAGACCAAGCATCTCTTCCCCGCAATGGGGATGATTCCGGTCGACCGTTCCGGTGGCGACGCTGCGCAAGCGGCGCTCGACACAGCCGCCAAGGTTCTCGATGCAGGCCGCCTCTTCATGATCTATCCCGAAGGGACCCGCTCGCGCAGCGGACATCTGCACAAGGGTCGCACCGGAGCCGCTCGTCTGGCGCTTCGGTGTGACGCACCGATCGTGCCGGTCGGACACGAGGGGACGGTCGAGGTGCAACCGCCCGATACGTTCGCGATGAAGCCCGGCAAACGGGTCGTGGTGCGTTTCGGTGCTCCGATGTGGATTCACGAACATGGCGACCCGGACGACCCGCGAACGCTCCGACGCTTCACCGACGCGGTGATGTTCGAGATCGCCCAGCTGTCGGGACAGCGATACGTCGACCGCTACGCGAGCAAGGACGACAAGCCTGATGCGTCGCCGGTCGCGGCTGTCGACGGCTCGTCCACGACGCCGTCGAGCTCGACGGAGGAGTCCGAGCACGTTCGCGTGACACCGCGTCGGCCGAGCGTGGTGGGGGCACCGTCCAACGGTTCCTCTCCATCGATCGGGAAGCCGAGAGGGCGCGACGGTGCTCGCACGGGAGCCGATGGGCCAGTTGACACCTCGACCCCGCCCTCGATGCCGTTGAGCGCATCGATCAAACGACCGCCCGGTCGCACCGCGAGCGCACCGGTCGGGCGCGTACGCGGCGCCGAAACCTGACCCACCGCACCGGGGCGACAGCCGAAGCTGTCACGTCCGTGCTTCAATATCGGCCATGCCCGATGACGAACTGATCTCGGGTGCCGCGGCACCCGTCGGTCGCCGTCGGATCACGTCGCTGCTCGCCCTCGACGGCGTGTGGGTCATCGTTTCTTCGGTCGTACTGCTCGTCTCGTCCAGGTTCGCACTGATCGATCTCCCGAATCAGTCGCTCCGGACGGGTGACGCGCCGCTTCGAGTGTGGGTCGTGGGACTTCCGCTGGCGGCAGTCGTCATGGTCGTCGTCGGAGCCGTTCGTCGGTCGTCGACATTGCTGGCCGCGGCGGCCGGCGTCCTGGCGCCGTCCGTGGCGTTCGCCGGATCGCTCGCCATCTCACTGTTTCTCGACGATGCATCAGCATTCGCCGACGACGGCGTCGCAGTATCGCTGTGTGCCGCCGTCATCGGTGCCGCGATGCTGCTGCGCTGGTTCGTCTACCACCCAGCAGATGTCATCGGTGACGAGTCGCGACCCGTTCGGCGGGTTTCCGACGCCGTTTCGGTGGTGGGCGCGGCGCTGGCTGTCTCGGTGGTCGTCGGGGCATCGCGTGACGGGCAGCCGTTCTCGGCGGCGGGCGTCTTCGAGACCTCGGCGATGTTGACGGTCGCCGCCGTCGTGGTGGGTTCGGGCCTGCTCCGCACACGTCGAGCGATGGCGCTCGCCGGAGCCGCCGGCGTTGCACAGCTCGCCGCGGTCATCGTCGTTCGACTCGAACAGTCGGACATTCCGCTCGACTCCCGCCTCCTGCTCCGGTCGGGAGTGATCGGCCTGATGTTGTGCGGCACTGCGGCGATCGCCTGTGCGGTTGCCTGGTTTCGTCACAGCGTCGATGTCGAGCCTGGCAAGGTCGACGACGAACCCGACTGGCGCTGGTCACCCACCGATTGACGTCGCCTCTCGTGGGACCGTCGGCGCCAGCCCAGCCCACTGTGCGTGCTGGTGCGCCTGAGGCGTCCACCGAGCTCGATGCGCCTCGGTAGTACAGGCGGTGGTCAGATGACGACGTTCACCATGCGCCCGGGGACGACGATGACCTTCTTGGGAGCTCCGCCCGCAAGCGTCTCGACGACCTTCGGATCAGCGAGCGCCATCGCCTCGATGTCACCCTTCGACGCATCGGTGGCGACATCGATCTTCGAACGCACCTTGCCGTTGATCTGGATCGGGACCTCGATGGTGTCGTCGACGAGCAACGCCGGATCAGCGACCGGGAACTCGACGTAGGTGATCGTGTCGCCCTCACCGGCTGACTTGCCGAGCTTGCGCCACAGTTCCTCGGCCACGTGCGGCACGAGCGGCGCGAGCATCACGACCATCGGCTCCGCGACTTCCCGCGGCATCGCGTCGAGCTTCGTGACGGCGTTGTTCAGCTCAATGAGCTTCGCGATCGCAGTGTTGAACCGCAGGGCGTCCATCTCCGAGCGGACGAAGTCGATCGTGCGATGCAACAGCTTGCGGGTGTCGTCGTCTGCGGGCTCGTCGACCACGATGCAGCCGCCGGTGTCCTCGTCGACGACGTTGCGCCAAAGCCGCTGGAGGAACCGGTACATCCCCACGACATCTCGGGTTTCCCACGGTCGCGACGCATCGAGCGGGCCGCCGGTCATCTCATAGAGGCGCAACGTGTCGGCGCCGTACTGCTCGTTCATCTCATCCGGCGAGACGGCGTTCTTCAGACTCTTGCCCATCTTGCCGTACTCGCGCGTGACGGGCTCGCCGTCGTGGGTCCAGCCGTCGTCAGCGTTGCCTTCGACCTCGGTCGCTTCGACGTTGATCCCACGCGCGTCCTTGAACGAGTCGGCCATGATGTAGCCCTGGTTGAAGAGGCGTGCGTAGGGCTCCTTGGCCGACAGGTGCCCGAGGTCGAACAGCACCTTCTGCCAGAAGCGTGCGTACAGCAGGTGCAGCACGGCGTGCTCGACGCCTCCGACGTAGAGATCGATGCCGCCCGGGTGATCGGCGCGGACATCGGTTCGCGGGCCCATCCAATAGGCCTCGTTGTCGGGATGAACGAATCGGGCGTCGAGCGTCGGATCGATGTAGCGCAACTGGTACCAGCACGAGCCGGCCCACTGCGGCATCACGTTCGTGTCGCGGCGGTAGGTCTTGGGGCCGTCGCCGAGATCGAGTTCGACGTTGACCCAGTCCTGCAGCCGGTCGAGCGGGCTCTCCGGGTTCGACATCGCGTCCTCGGGGTCGAAGGTGCGCGGCGAGAACTGGTCGGTCTCAGGCAGTTCGATCGGCAGCAGTTCGTCGGGGACCGTGTGCGGTCGGCCGTGCTCGTCGTAGACGACCGGGAACGGCTCGCCCCAGTAGCGCTGACGGCTGAACAGCCAGTCACGCAACTTGTAGTTGACGGTCGCTTCGCCGTGACCGTGCAGCTCGAGCCAGGTGTTCGTCTTCGAGATTCCATCGGCCTTGTTGTCGATCCCGTTGAGATCGAGCTCGTCGTTGGCTGACTGCACGTAGGGAGCGTCCCCGACGAAGGCCGTCGGCCACTGCGCCGTGTCGAGGGTCGGCTCGATGTCGTGTTCGGCGAAGAACGCATCGGTCGGCTGCTGGATCGCCGGGATCGGCAGGCCGAATTTCCGGGCGAACTCGAAGTCTCGCTCGTCACCGCACGGCACGGCCATGATCGCGCCGGTGCCGTATCCCATGAGCACGTAGTCGGCAATCCAGATCGGGATCTGCTCCCCGTTCACCGGGTTGGTGGCAGTGGCGCCGATGTCGACGCCGGTCTTTTCGCGTGTGTCGTCTTGCAGCTCGAAGTCTCTCTTGCCATCGGCCTGCGTGCGGTAGGCCGCGATCTCATCGGCCTTTCCCGGGTCGGCGAGTTCGTCGACCAGCGGATGCTCGGGGGAGAGCACCATGAAGGACGCGCCGAACAGCGTGTCGGGGCGGGTGGTGAAGACCGTGATCGGGCCGGCATCGCTCGCGAAATCGACCTTTGCTCCGTGGCTCCGCCCGATCCAGTTCCGTTGCATCGACTTGATCGCGTCGGTCCAGTCGAGCAGTTCGAGGTCGTCGATCAGGCGGTCGGCGTACGCGGTGATGCGCATCATCCACTGGCGCATGTTCCGCTTGAACACCGGGAAGTTGCCGCGGTCGGAGCGGCCGTCTGCGGTGACTTCCTCGTTGGCGACGACCGTGCCGAGCCCTGGGCACCAGTTGACCGGCGCTTCGGAGACGTAGGCGAGGCGGTGGTCGTCGATGAGGTCGTTCTGCTCAGCGATCGAGAGCTCGGACCAGACCCGACCGTCGGGCGTCGCCCGATCGCCGGTCTCGAACTCGGCGATGAGCTCGTCGATGGGCCGGGCCCTGGCCGCCACGTCGTCGTACCACGCGTTGAAGCTCTGGCTGAAGATCCACTGCGTCCAGCGGTAGTAGTCCGGATCGGTGGTCGAGATCGAGCGCCGGGTGTCGTGGCTCAGTCCGAGGCGTCGAAGCTGCCGACGCATGTTTGCGATGTTCGCGTCGGTGGTGACCGCCGGATGCGTGCCGGTCTGCACCGCGAACTGCTCGGCAGGCAGGCCGAACGCGTCGAAACCCATCGTGTAGAGCACGTTGTGGCCCGTCATGCGCTTGTAGCGGGAGAACACGTCGGTGCCGATGAAGCCGAGCGGGTGCCCGACGTGCAGGCCCACACCCGATGGGTAGGGGAACATGTCCTGCACGAACAGTTTCTCGCCGCGTACGGCGGCGAGTTCTGCATCGCCCAACGGCCCGGAGGGGTTCGGCGTGTGGAACGCGCCATGTTCGTCCCAGCGTTCTTGCCAGCCGACCTCGATGTCTTGCGCGAGCGCGGCCGTGTACCTGTGTGGTGGCTGATCGGGGCTCGTGGTGCTGGTCTCGTCACTCATACCGGGCCCCGATCCTACGGACCCGAGCCCGGTCCACCCGTCCATCGTTTGCGTCGGAGAATCGGACCGACGCCGGGGCCGAGAGTTCTCCGCAAACGAGGTGGGTGGGGGTGTTGGACTGCGGCACCGGTCCCGCGGCGCCTGCATGACGCGTCAACCGCTCAACGAGCACCCGACGCTGGGCGGCGAGAGTGTCGCGGATACGGTCGTTCCATGGTCGAGATCAACGGAACGGTTGCCGACGGGTTCGAGAAGGTGGCCGACGCGTTCGCCAAGAACTTCGTCGATTTTCCCGAGCTGGGAGCGGGCTTCGCGCTCGTCGCCGACGGAGAGGTCAAGGTCGACATCTCCGCAGGTGTGGCCGACAAGGCGTCGGGTCGGGTTTGGGATGCCGACACCCTGCAACTGGTCTTCTCGACGACGAAGGGCGCGGCGGCGGTGTGCGTCGCCCGGTTGGTCGAGGCCGGAAAACTCTCATACGACGACCCTGTCGCAGCGCACTGGCCCGAGTTCGCCGCCGGCGGCAAGGAGCGCGTCACCGTCGCTCAGATGATGTCGCACCAGGCTGGTCTCGCGTACGTGGAGGCTCCGCTCAGCTTCGAGGATCTCCTCGCTGTCGGCCCGGTCGTCGACGCCCTCGCCGCACAGGCCCCGCTGTGGGAACCGGGCAGCGGGCACGGGTACCACGCCGTGACCTACGGCTGGCTCGCCGGTGAACTCGTTCGCCGAGTCGATGGACGGACGCTCGGCACGTACTTCGCCGATGAGGTGGCCGGTCCGCTCGGCCTCGACTTCTGGATCGGCCTTCCGGAGTCGGAGGAGCATCGCGTCAGCACGCTCGAAACCGCGCCTCCTCCGACCGACCCTGCGGAGTTGGCGTTGATGATGCAGGTCATGGGTCCAGGCACGATGGGATTCAACGCACTCACGATGAGCGGCGCAATGATGGCGTTCGGCGTGCCGGCTGCCGACAACCCGTTCAACCAACGACCGGTTCACGCCACGGAGATGCCGGCGGCCAACGGAATCACCAATGCCAGGAGCCTCGCCACGATGTACGCGGCGATGGTCGGCACGGTCGGTGGTCAGCGGCTCGTGAGCGACGACACCATGCGGGCGATGTCGGCCGAGGCGGTCAACGCCCCCGACAAGTCGCTCGTCGCCCCGACCCGCTTCGGCATGGGCTTCATGCTCGACAACGAGGTCGTCCCGATGCTCAGCGCCAACTCGTTCGGCCACGCAGGCGCCGGCGGTTCACTCGGCCAGGCGGACCCCGATTCGGGCGTCGGCTACGGCTACGTGATGAATCAGATGCTGGGCGGTATTGCCGGCGATCCGCGCACGATCTCGTTGAACGACGCCGTGCGCGCCTGTCTCTGACGCGTCAGGATCGATCCGTCGGGGCGTCGCGCGTGCAGCGCCCGACCCGACGCCGACACCTGGCATCGGTCAGACGGTGAAGTCGCAAGGCATCCGTTTGATGCCGTTGATGAAGCCCGACACGAGTCGGTCGGGTTCACCCGTGACCTCCAGGTCCGGCAGTTCCCGGAAGATCTCGTCGTACATCACCTGGATCTCGCGGCGGGCGAGGTTCGCGCCGAGGCAGAAGTGCGGCCCACCCGCCCCGTAGCCCTCCATGTCCTTGGTGTTCGCGCGGGTGATGTCGAATGCGTGCCCGTCGGGGTACACCGCTTCGTCACGGTTGCCCGACCAGTACCACATGACCACTTTCTCGCCGGCGGCGATCTCGGTGTTGCCGACGACCGTGTCCTCGTTGGCGACACGTCGCATGTGGATCACGGGCGACGACCACCGCACGATCTCGTCGGCGGCAGTCAACGCCATGGAGTCATAGTTGGTCCGCAGCAGTTCGCGCTGGTCGGGGTGGTGCGTGAGCTGGTGCATTCCCCAGCTGATCGCGTTGCGAGTGGTCTCGTTGCCGGCGACGGCGAGGAGGATGAAGAACGAGCCGAACTCTTCGGGCGTCAGACGTTGGCCGTCGACCTCGGCGTGCATCAGGATCGACGCGATGTCGTCGGTCGGCTTCGACAGGCGGCTCTCGCCGAGTTTCTGGGCGTAGTCGAACATGCCGGCGGCGCCGAGGATCAGGCCCTCGAGGTCGAGCGTGAAGTCGGGGTCGCCGGCACCCAGGATGACGTTCGTCCAGTCGAAGATCTGCTGCTCGTCCTCCTCGGGGACACCGAGCATGTCGCAGATGATCTGGAGCGGGAGTGGGGCTGCGAACGACTCGACGAAGTCGATGTCGGCGCCAGCAGCCTTCTTCGCCTTGGCGGCGGCGACGAGACGCTTTGCTCGGTCTTTCACCGACTCCTCGATCGCTGCGACCGTCTTCGGGGTGAAGCCCTTCTGGACGAGCATCCGGAATTTCGCGTGTCGCGGGTTGTCCATCACGATCATCGAGCCGAAGAATTCGAGCGTCTCGGGCGGTTGCTCGCCGAGGGTGATGCCCGCCGCCGACGAGAACAGATCGGCCTTGCGGTTCACCTCCTTGATGTCGTCGTAGGTGACCGCCGACCAGAACCCCGGACCCTTGATGCCGCCTTCGATGACGTCGATCTCCTCGTGGAAGCACATCCCCGCGCCATTCTTTGACGCGTCGCGCATTGCCGCGAAGGCGGCGTCACGCTCCTCGAGTGGCTTGATCCAGAAGTCGTTGCTGCCGGGGTGAGCGTCCATGACGGTGCGGAAGTCGGGCATGCAGGCATCGTGGCATCTGGCGGCGACGCGTAGCGTGGCGGGGGTGAGCCTGGAAATCGTGTGCCCTCGCTGTGAGTCGGACGACGACCTGCGCGGCGAGCCAGCCGACGACGGGCGGATCCGGCTCACGTGCGATGCCTGCGAGGTCGCCTGGGAGCGCGACCCGAAGCCGACGTGTCCGACCTGTGGGGGCGCCGACCTCTATCACAAGCCCCAGGTGATCCTCGAGAAGTCACGAGGCACGCAGATGTCGGTCCAGGGCATCCACGTCGAATACGGCTGTTGGGAATGCGAACCGCCCGAGGTGAGAGTGCGCGGCGGCCGTTCGCATCACCTGCCCGATCGCCTCGACGGCAGCCAGTAGGCACGGCGGCGCCGAATCGGCGTCAGTCGGACCCAGAGGTGCGTCGCCGCATGCCCTCGAGGTTCGTTCGGAGCACGTTGCGGATGATCTTCGTGTAGAGCCGTGGTCGCCCCGATTCGATCCTGTTCAGCGACGCACGTGTCAACTCGAAGCACGCTGATGGGATCGTCGCGACCACGTCGGCAGATCGCGGCCCGCCGGCGATCACGGCGATCTCGCCGACGCACGTACCCGGGCTGATCGACGCGATCTTGGTCCCCTCGAAGCGGACCTCGAGGTTTCCGGCAGTGAGGACGAAGAGGGACTCGCCGGGCTCACCAGTGCGGCAGAGTGTCGAGCCGGCATCGAGTTCGCGCTCGCGGAGCTCGCGGCGAAGATCCGCGACGTCGCCCGGGTCGAGGCCGGCGAAGATGTCGCAGTCGTCGAGCGGGACACGCGGGATCACGAGGTCGAGTTCGAGAAGTCGGTGCTCGATGCGTTCGAGCGCGAGATCGAGATCGCCGTCGACCTCGGGCACCGCCGTGCCGGGTCTCGAGCTACCGAGTCGACCGGCGGGATCCACGATCGTGATCTTCTGGCTCCTCGTGTGGATGTCGGCGGTGAGTTCCGCGAGCAGGCTCGGTGCGAGCGGGTCGACCACGCCGACTCGGGAGAGGTCGAGCACGAAGGTGTCGACGCCGTCGAGATCGTCGATCGCACGGCTCAGTCGCTCGATTGCCGCGAAGAACAGATCGCCCTGGACTTCGATGATTGCAACGGCTTCGCCGAGCTCTTCGAGCCGCAGACGTTGCGCGAGCGGCCACTGCCGTCGGGAGCCGGTATCGCGGAGTCTCGACACGCGTCGGACCGATTCGCACGCGAGGGTCGGCGTGTTGAAGACGTGGAGGTTGAACCGGCGGGACAGCTCCCGGAAGGTCGCGATCCCACGGGCGCTGTTGCCTTGTGCGTCGAGGCGTGGGGAATGGACCGCAAGTGAGAGCTGTCCGGGGAGCACTGCGACGATGCCGCCGCCCACGCCGCTCTTCGCCGGAAGACCGACCTGCGCGATCCAACTCCCGGACGAGTCGTACATCCCCGACGACGACATCACCGAGAGAACCCTCTCGACCGCAGCCCCGGACAAGACCCGCTCGTCGGTCTTCGGGTTGACACCACCGTTCGCGAGGGTCGCACCCATGACGGCCAAGTCCTCGCAGGTGATGGAGACCGAGCACTGGCGAAAGTACAGGTCGAGGTCTTGTTCGACATCGGCACCGACGATCCCGCCGCTCAACAGCAGGTGACCGATCGCTCGGTTTCGATGCCCCGTGTCACGTTCGGACTCATAGACGGCACGGTCGAATCCGAGCGGACGGCCAGCGAAGGCGCCGAGCCGTTCACGGAGCCAGGCGAAACGCTCGTCCACGCTGCTCCCAGGTACGAGCCCGGTGATCGCGATCGCTCCGGCGTTGATCATCGCGTTCATCGGCTTCGAGGTGTCCGGATCGAGGCTGATCTCGTTGAAGGCGTCACCGGACGGCTCGAGATCGACGCGGGCCTCGGTCGCCTCCGTTCCTGCCTCGTCGAGCATCAGTCCGTAGACGAACGCCTTCGAGACCGACTGGATCGTGAAGGGCTCGCTGGTGTCGCCGATGGAGTGATGGGAACCGTCTGGCGTGGTCAACACGATGCCGAAGCGATCGGCGTCGACCTGGGCGAGCTCAGGGATGTAGTCGGCGAGCGCACCCTCATCGAGCGTGGACAGCTCGTCGTGGATCTCCTGGAGAATCCTGGTGATCGTGTTCAAGCGTCCGTCACCTCTCACGTCACCCACCGAGGGGAATGTATGACGTGGGTCCCGGCAGGTAACGCCCGAGCCGACGAAGTTCACGCGCTCGTCACGGGCGGCTCGGCGACGTCTCTCCCATCACAAGCCCGATCGTCTCGACGGCACGACGTTCGCGGAGCTCGATGGGTTCTGTCGCGTCGACCGCGGCGTCCGGTTCACCCACGAGTGAGCGCCCGGGTCGCCTCCTGTGGCGAAGTCCCAGCGCTGTCGTTGTGTCCAGAGTCCTGAGCGTTCGGGACCTCAGAGCGTCGCGAGCGCGTCGGCGAACTCGGTGAGCGCGGTCGGAAAGTGGTGCTGGCTCGGTCGACTGAATCCGATCGCGAGGCCGGGTCCGGCGACCGAGGCACCGAGGTCGGTCACGAGTCCCAGCACGCCGACCGACCCGGCCGTACACGCTGCGAGAACCTCGGTCTCCCGAGGAGCGTCTCGGTCGAGCACGCCCGTGAGATGGAGTCCAGCGCTCCCGTCGCCGAGGCGGAGCCAGGGTGCCGCGTCGGCGAGCATCGCGCGGAGTTCGGTGCTTCGTCGGCCGTACACGAAGCGCATCTTGCGGACGTGGCGATCGAATTCACCGCGATCGATGAAGTCGGCGAGTACGAGTTGATCGATCGCCGAGACAGCGCTTCGCACGTTGCTCACCCGTAACAGGTCGTCACGGAGTTCGCTCGGGACCACGAGCCATCCGAGGCGGAGTGCCGGACTCAGCGACTTGCTCGCGGTACCGGCGTAGATCACCCGGTCGGGGGCGAGTCCCTGCAGCGCACCGATCGGCCGACGGTCATGGCGGTATTCCCCGTCGTAGTCGTCCTCGACGATCCAGGTGTCGGCGCGTCGAGCCCATTCGACCAGCTCGCTGCGTCGTGTCGGGCTCATCGTGACGCCGGTCGGGAACTGGTGCGCCGGTGTGACGACCACGGCCCCGACGTCAGCCTCGGCGAGCTGATCGAGGTCGATCCCCTCGTCACCGACCTGGATCGGCACGGTGCGCAATCCGACGCTGCGGAGCAGCTGGGTGTAGATCGGGAGCGTCGGGTCCTCCACACCGATGCGAGTCATGCCACGGCGGCGGAACGTCTCGGCCAAGAGCCCGAGTCCGGCGCCATAGCCGCCCGTGATCCGGACGCCGGCTCGGTCGGTGTCGACGGTCCGTGTCCTGCGGATGTACCCGGCGATGGTCTCGCGCAGCTCGGCGATGCCCCGCGGGTCGGGGTAGCCGAGCGCGGCGTCCGGTGCACCGTCCAGGACACGACGAACAGATCGCAGCCATCGAGCCCGAGGGAACGATGAGGCGTCCGGTTCGCCCGGTCGGAAGTCGTGCGCAGGCGCCGGGCCGAAGAGATCGACGTCCAGCGCTGCGGGAGCCCGACGCCTCGACGCGGCGACTCGTGTGCCGCTGCCGTGTGCTGACTCGAGGTATCCCTCCGCCGTCAGCTGTTCATAGGCCGCCACGACGGTTGACCGAGACACGCCGAGATCGGCAGCGAGTGATCGCGACGATGGGAGGGAGCTGTCGGCGTCGAGTCGGCCGCTGCGTATCGCCTCGCGCAACGTCGATTCCAACGCCACGCGACGCCCCGTGCCGGCCGGCAATTGCAGCTGCAGGTCGAGGTGCATGTCGGACACGTCGACAGCGTAGTGAGCGGGGATGAAGTGGTCTGTCTTTGAGGCATTGAACTGGTCTTTCTTCTGAGTCCACTGAACCGTAGGTTCGGCGTCGTGTCAGCAACGCTGTGGAGCCGTTTCGCGCTGGGCTATGCGCTGGTCATCTCCGTCCAGATCGGGGGATGGGCGCTCGTTGCGCCGCGCTCGTTCTACGACGACTTCCCAGGCCTCGGGCGGTCATGGGTGTCGATCGACGGTCCGTACAACGAGCATCTGGTTCGCGACGTGGGTGCACTGAACCTCGCCGTGTCGGCCGTGTTGCTCGCTGCGTTCATCCGTCCACGCTCGGAGCTGCTCATCGTGAGCGGCATCGCCGTTCTCGTGTGGGGCGTGCCGCACGCGGTCTATCACGTCTTCAACACGGACGGCCTCGGCGCCGCGGACGCGGTCGCGAGTGTGGGCGGACTGGTGCTCTTCTCACTGATCGGTGGCGGCTTGCTCTGGGCTGCTCGTACAAAGGAGGTGACGCGATGACGTCTCGAGTGTTCGTTGCCGGTGCGACGGGTGTGTTGGGGCGTCGAGTCGTTCCAGCGCTGCTGGCCGCAGGCTGCGAGGTGACGGCGAACGTCCGCGACGACGAGGCTCGCCGAGCCGCAGAAGCCGCGGGCGCCCGGACCGCCACGGTCGACCTGTTCGATCTCGCCGCAACAGCTCGCCTCGCCGACGATCACGACACCGTGGTGAACATCGCGACCGCGATTCCGACCGGAACGTCCGCAGCGTTCCGCCGAGGATGGCGGACGAACGACCGGATTCGCTCCGAGGCGTCGGCGAACCTGGCGGGCTCGATGGCGGCATCCGGGCGGCGCTACATCGGGGAGTCGACCACGTTCCCGTACGTCGATTCAGGTGACGCATGGGTGGACGAGACCGCAGCGTGCGCGTACTTCTGGGGCAATGAGAGTTGCCGCGACGCCGAGGCGGCAGCGCACGCGGTGACCGAAGCGGGCGGCGTGGGCGTCGCGTTGCGTTTCGCGATGTTCTTCGCGGCGGACAGCGCGCACGTCGAGCACATCAGAGCGCTGGCGCGACGGGGCCTCTTCGCGCTTCCGGGGTCGGCTAACGACATCATGAGCTGGATCCATGTCGACGACGCGGCTGCAGCGGTGGTCGCTGCGATCCGAGCTCCAGCTGGCATCTACAACGTGGCGGAATCCGACCCGGCACCACGAGGTTCGCACGCCGTCGCCTTGGCTCGATCGGTCGGCCGCGAACGGCTCCGGGTGATGCCTGCTGGCGCTGTTCGCATCGCCGGCGAGAGCATCGAGAGCCTCGCCCGAGCGCAACGCATCTCGTCGAATCGACTCACCGAGGCCACCGGATGGAGCGCGGATCACGACGTCGTCGGAATGTGGCACCACTGATCTCCGTGCGTTCCGCGCGCACCCACTCACCACTCCGATGGCCGCCGCTGACCGGTGTGGCGGAGGAGCGAGCCTGACTAGCGTGGTGGTGTGACGCTCGACTCGACCATCGCCCGTCTCGAAGCTGCTGCCGGCTCCGGTGGCGGCGTCAGATTCGTCGGCAGCTCAGTCATGCCCGACGGTGTGCCCGTGTATGTCGGTTGGGATCAGATCCACGACGAAGCGCGAGCTGTAGGTGCCGCGCTGCAGGCGAAGGGGCTACTCCCGGGTGATCATGTCGCGGTGCTCGGCCCGACCAGCCGCGAACTGATGACCATCGTCCGCGGCTGCTGGATGGCGGGTGTCGCCTCGATGGTGCTCCCGCTGCCGATGCGGATGGGATCGCTCGACGCATTCATCGAATCCACCCGTGCGCGTATCCGCCACGGCGACGCGAAGCTCGTCCTGATCGACCCACTCCTCGCCGACTTCTACGAGGCCGTCGAGGGTGACCCGCCGATCGAGGCGATGTCGTCGGTGCTGCCCGGTGCACCGAACGTGCCGCATGGCGACGCGTTGGAGATCCCGCCGCACGACCCCGAGCGCCTCGTCATCCTGCAGTACTCATCGGGTTCGACGGGTGAACCGAAGGGCGTGATGATCCCCGATCGGGTCCTCTCGGCGAACATCGATGCAGCCTGTGAGGCCGCCGAGCTGGGCGAAGGCGAGACGATGGTCTCGTGGCTCCCGCTCTACCACGACATGGGTCTGGTCGGCTTTCTCGCGCTGCCGATGACGAAGGGCGTCGATCTGGTGCAGGCCGCGCCCCAAGACTTCCTGGCGCGGCCGGGAAACTGGATGGACTGGATCTCCGACCACGGCGGCACTGCGACCGCCGGCCCGAACTTCTCCTGGGTGCTCGCCACGCGGGCGCTCAAGCGCAAGACCGATCTCGACCTGTCGACGCTCACACTCGCGCTCTCCGGTGCCGAACCCGTCGATCCGGCCGCTGTCGATGCGTTCGTCGCCGAGGCCGAACGATTCGGCTTCACCGCGGGGGGCATCTTCCCGGCATTCGGAATGGCTGAGGTCGCGATTGCCGGAGCGTTCCCGCCTCGGGGTCGCGGGTTGCTGGTCGACACGGTCGATCGACAGGTGCTCGAAGAACAACGTGTTGCGAAGCCGATCGAGGTCGTCGATCCCGACGAGTTCGCCGTGCGTGCTCGACAGCTGCCGTTGCTCGGTCGTGCGGTGCCGGGACTCGAGATGAAGGTCGTCGACACCGAGTCCCGAGAGCAGGTTCCCGAGCGTCACGTCGGCGAACTCCTCCTGCGGGGCACTTCGGTGACGCCCGGCTACTACAAGCGTCCCGATGCGACCACTGCGATGTTCGAGGACGACTGGCTGTGCACCGGCGATCTCGCGTACTTGCTCGACGGCGAACTCGTGATGTGTGGTCGGATCAAGGACGTGATCATCGTCGGTGGACGAAACGTGTTCCCCGAGGACATCGAACGCTCGGTCGGGCCGCTCGACGGCGTCCGAGCGGGGAACGTGATCGCGTTCGGCATGGATGGCTACAAGGGCAAGGAGTCGGTGGTCGTAGTCGCCGAGATTCGACTGACCGACACGTCGGGCGACCTCGACGCCGTGCGCGGCGCAATCCACGAACGCACGCTCGAGGTCTGTGGCCTTCCGCCTCGAGACATCATGCTCGTGCAACCAGGGACCCTGCCGAAGACCAGCAGCGGCAAGCTCCAGCGGTCGAAGTGCCGCGAGGAGTACCTCGACGAGACGCTCGCCTTCGTCGACCCGGCTGACTGAACGACCCGCCGATCAGTCGACTCGAACTCCCTGGCGGCAGAGTTCGGCACGCACGGCACTCACGTCGACGTCGGCCGGGGAGCGGTTCGTTCGCAGCGACACCGCAGCGGCGACTCCAGCCGCCTGTCCGGTGACCGTGCAGCACATCATGTTCCGGACGGCGGCATGGCTGGTCGTGTCGCCACCGATGCTTCGACCCACGACGTACAGGTTGTCGATCTCCTGTGGGAGTACAGCCCGATACGGGATCTGGAAGTATCGGCCGGTCGTGGGAAGGATCAGGATCCCGTAGCCGTCGATGAATTCGGGGAAGATCCCGATCGAGTCGTCGAACCTTCCCTGCTCGCGGACGTCTGCCGCACACAGGTCGTAGCGGCCCCGAATCTTGCGTGTCTCGCGAACGCCGAGCGTCATCCCGAAGTTGCGGATCTTCGACCCGTCGCACCCGGGCGTGTGAGCGCGGAGCGCGGCCGCGGCCATCACGGCCTGGCGCCGGCCCTCCATCTCAGCGTGAGTCAGTGAGCGCACATCGGTCCCGTCGACACCCGGGAGGTGGATGACATTCAGGTAGGTGAGGTCGCCCTGGTCGGATACCGCCCCCCAGGTGCCGCCGATCGTCGTCAGCTCGGCTGGGATCTCGCCGTCGCCCTGGGCCCGCTCGAAGGGCTTGCGCAAGAACGGCGAGAACATCTGGTCCTCCTTGCCGGTGGTCTCGATCGACCACTCGCCGCCCTCCCAGTCCCGGTAGGTCTGCGGGTCGGCGGCGACGCCCTCCAGGAAGGCACGCTTGTCGACGCCGGTGAGGTGGAACATGACCGACGCCGCCATGAGCTGTTCGGGTGGTGCCATCCGGGTCGGTGCGCCCGCGCGAGCTGCGACGTCGGCGTCGCCGGTCGCATCGATCACGCGCCTCCCGGTGATCGCTTGGCGGCCCGACTTCGACTCGATGATCACGCCGGTGATGCCTCCCGACTCGACGATGGGAGCGACGAACGACGCGTGCAGCACCGGTTCGACACCGGCCTCGCGCACCAACACGTCGGCCACGTACTTGAAGAGCTCGCCGTCGAGCGCATGGCTGTCAGACTGCGGTTCGGGTTGAGCGGCCCCCATGTGCAGTGCCCGCTCCTCGAACTCGATGCCGACGCCCTCGCTGTCGACCGTGTGTTCGTGGCGATACCACGCGAAACCCTCGACGCCGACCGCGGTGATGTTCCCGCCGAAGCACCCGAATCGTTCGACGAGTACCACCGACGCGCCCGCTCGGGCCGCGCCGAGTGCTGCGGCGAGTCCGCCCGGGCCTGAGCCCACCACCACGACGTCTGCCGAAGTGAGGACGCGAACGCGCCGCGCCGGCTCCGTGACGAACTCCATCTCGCCGACCCTAGGTGGTCACCGTTCTCAGGTGAGGAGTGGTGCGAGCGCGTCGTTCGATCGATCGGAACACCGCCCCTGCGATCGGAACACCGCCCGTTCGATTGGCAAGTCTCGACGCCGCGCAGGGACCTCGTAGGATGGTCGGTGCATGACCGACGGTTGGGAGAGGCGTCAAGAGCGCACGCGGCGAGACGTGCTCGACGCCACTGGTGCGCTCATTGCCGAGTCGGGCGTCGACGGGCTCACGATGCGCAAACTGGCCGAGCGCGCCGGTGTCGCCGTGGCAACGCTCTACAACCAGTTCGGTGATCGCGACGGCGGATCTTGCCTTGGGCATAGGACTCGATGAGGTCGAGCTCGATCGGGTTCGCGGAACGCCGCGCCCGGTCAAAAAGCTTCCAATCCATGTACTTGCTCCTCCTGGGGAGTGTGTCTTGACGGTGAACGTT
>JBGCFW010000250.1:0-12818 GCA_045107155.1 Ilumatobacter sp.
CGATCACGACCTGCTCGCGGTAGATCCCGGGCTCGATCAGGACGAGATCGCCGGCTTCGGCACGGTCCACCGCCTGCTGGATCGTCGGCGCATCGTCCGGAACCGTGATGGTCGAAGGACCATCGTCGCCCGAACCGCAAGCCACCGCAACGAGTGCGGATGCCAGCAGTGCGGCGATGCGACCCACGCGGCGCCCGACGAGCATCGCATCGTTGTACCAGAACGTCGGCTCGGATCCCCGGCGACGGGCACCGGAGTTCGCCAGGCGCCGCTACTTCTGTGCGAAGAGCACGTCGTCGGGAATCTCCGTGTTGTCGGCGGTGATCATCTCGCCACCCTCGAACACCGAGTCGAGGAATGCGACCGCGAACGTGTTGGTGATGTCCTTGACGCGATCGATCGGCATGTCGTCAGGTGCGCAACCCTGCTCGGCGAACGCCTCGATGATGCCGACGACCGCAGGAGTGGGAGGCGGGTCGAGGCTCGGGAAGAAGTCGAGGTAGTCGCACACGTCGGTGAACGACTGATGCTCGGCAGCCACGAGATCCACCCGGTACGCGACATCGCTGGACACCTCGGCCATCGCTCGATCGACGTTGGGTGAGGGCGGCGTCGAGCTGTCGTCGGTGCCGACCATCACGAGCATCGGCACCTCGACGCGAGCGAGCTGCTCGGCGACGAGGAGCGACGACGCGGGATCGCCATCGCCGAGTGCCGGCGCGAGCGGGATCACCGCGCCGATCCGGTCGTCGGGTTCGATCGTTCCAGCCTCGTTCGACATGCCGCCGGCGACGGCGAGGGTGCCGTAGCCACCCAACGAGTGACCGGTCACCGCGATGCGTTCGGGGTCGACCGAGCCCACGAATCCTGCGGTGGCCGAGTTCTCGGGGTTCGTCATCTCGTCGACGAGGATCTGGACGTCACGCGGTCGGTTGTACGCAGTGGTCGCCCGATCGGTCTCGGTGTCGAGGAACTGATCGACTGCGGTGTTGCCGGTGTGGTCGGCGGCGACCACGACGTAGCCGTGGCTCGCCAGCGTCTCGGAATAGTCCGAGTGGATGTAGCGGAGCCCGCCGGAGCCGTGCGTGTAGACGACCAGTGGAAATGGTCCGTCGGTCGCGATCTGAGCGGCGTCGCTCGTGACCGCTCGCGGTGACTCGTAGTAGTCGCCCGTGATGAACGAATAGCGGTGTGGTTCGCCGGTGCTGCCCGGTGCGAGCGGGAATGTGACGTCGACGGTCAGCGTCCGCTCGCGGCTCGGATCGATGATCTCGATGGTCTGGACGCCGACGGCGTACTCGCCGATGCCCGTGGGGGTGAACGCAGCGAGTTCTGGTGGGGGAGGGTCCGTCGCCGGTGGGTCGGTCGCCGGTGGGTCCGTCTCGACGGGGGCGTCCGTCGTGGGTGGGTCGGTCTCGGGCGGCGCGTCGGTCGCGGGAGGGTCGGTCTCGACGGGGGTGTCCGTTGTCGGTGGGTCGGTCTCGGGCGGCGCGTCGGTCGTGGGTGGGTCGGTCGCGACCGTCTCCGATTCGTCGCTGCTGCCGCAGGCGGTCAATGTCACCGAGGTTGCGAGCAGAACGGGCACGAGTCGACGCATTCACGCGACCGTAGCGAGTAGTGTCACGGACCGCATTGCGCTGTCATCGCTCGCCGAGCGCTGTTCGTGGACCGGTACCTGCGACTCAAGCGCGAGCGCTGGGTGGCCGATGAGGCCACCGCGCCCCTCTCGCGATCTGATCATGCTCCCTCTCGCAAACGCCACCGACGACGACCTGCTCGCGGCCGAGGGAGCGCGTCGTTTCGCCGTTCCGTTGTTCGCCACGCAGGTGGTGATGGCCGCTGCTCTCTCCGGTGGCGTCGATCGAACAGTCCTTCTGGTGTGGGTGATCGTTGCGGGGCTGAACGCCGTTCGCCTCTATCTCGTCAACGAGTTCAGGGTCCGACGGATCAAGAATGGGACCTTTGAGCCACTGAAGCCGTGGAACGTGTTCATCCAGACCCTGCTGAGCGCCGGGGTGTGGGGTGTCCTGCCGGTGCTCGCCGATCGATACGGATCGGAGTCGCTCGCCATGCTGGGCTACCTCGCCGTCCTCGGTGCGGCCTTCGGAGCCGTCCTCAGCACGCCGACGTCGCGCTTGCACTTCCGTGCTGCGATCGTCGGGTTCGTTGCCCCGACCGTCGTTGCGACCGTCACGGGCGTCCTCGACGCCTGGTGGTTCATGGCATTGACCGTGGCGTTCGGCGTGTTTGTCGTCTACGTCCACAACCACCTCAACCGGCTCGTGGTCGAACACACCGCAGCGACCGCCGAGAATCGACGCCTTGCCGCAGAACTCGCGGACGCACTCCACACCGAAGACCGTGCCACGGGGGTCGCGAACCGCGTCGGGTACGACCGATGGCTCCGCCGCCACGACGGCCAGCCAGTCGTCGTTGACGTGATCGACATCGAACGCCTCGACGAGCTCCGATGGCTACATGGACACGATCAGACCGACCAGATCCTCGCCACGTTCGCGAGCTCCGTCGACGAGATTCTCGGAAACGACGGGCTGATCGCTCGGCTCACCGACCGGCGTTTCGTGATCGCGCGACTCGGGTCGCCGGATGACGTCTTCGAGGCGCAGTGCGAGAGCGACCAGGGGCGCGGGTCGTCCCAGGTGGAGATCCGAACGGTCAGCCGTGCGATTACCACGACCGACGCAGCCCTGGTCGACCTCGACGAGACCACGAACGAAGGCGTCGAGTCGCGCCTCGCCGCTGCATCGTCGTCGGGTCCCAATGCGGTGCAACGCCAGCTGCTCGCCGAGATCCCGACCGCCATCGCCGAGGGGTTCATCGAGCCGTGGTTCCAACCGATCGTCGACGTGTCGAACGGCCGGATCACCGGCTGGGAGGCACTCGTTCGGTGGAACCACCCGCGCCTGGGGCTCGTCGCTCCCGAAACGCTCCTCCCGATTGTCAGCGCGTCGGGATCGATGCGTGCGTTGACTCGCTCCGTGATCGATCGCGCCGTCGAGTTCGCGTCGTCGGTCGTGGCCGCAGGCCACGGAGCTTCGTCGACCATGCACGTGAACATCGACCCGACCGATCTCCGACCGGGTCTACATCCCGGTGTCATCGACGCGCTCGTACGGCACGGGCTGCCGGCTGACCGGCTCGTGCTCGAGATCACCGAGAGTCACGTGATCGGGATCGACGCGGTCGTGCTCGGCGAACTCGAAGCCTTGCGAACCGATGGCGTGAGGATCGCCGTCGATGACTTCGGTACCGGGTTCTCGAGCCTCAGTCACCTGCTCGACCTTCCCATCGACTGCGTCAAGATCGACCGCCGATTCGTCCGCGAGGCGGGAGAGCACGGTTCGGTGATGCGGGCGGTGCTCGGGCTGGCGCAAGGACTCGGGCTGGCCACCGTCGCCGAAGGGGTCGAGTCGGACGAACAGCTCGCGATGCTCGGAGCGCTCGGGTGCGACGACTTCCAGGGCTTCCTCGTCTCACCGGCTGTCACCCCGAGCGCCGCCTTGGAGCTGCTGAACGCGGTCGGCACGTCTGCTCCGGGCGAGCCGGCTCGTCACATCGCCGGCTGACACTGCGGCGTCAGCGGTCTTTCATGCGTTTCGGGTCAGCCGACGCGGGGTCGTCGGGCCACCGGTGCTTGGGGTACCGGCCGGCCATGTCCTTCTTCACCTCGGCCCAGGTGCCCGTCCAGAAGCCTGGAAGGTCGGCCGTGACCTGGATCGGTCGGTCAGCGGGCGACAACAACTCCAGGCGTATCGGGACGCCGCCGGCCGTTGGATGTTCCGTCACGCCGAACAGGTCCTGCACACGAACCGCAGCGGTCGGGGCCTCGCCCGAATAGTCGACGGTCACCGATCGGCCCGTGGGCAGCTCCAGACGATCGGGGACCAGGCGTTCGAGGTCGCCGCCCTCGGGCCATGGGAGCTGCGAGCGCAGGACCATCGCGACGTCGAGGCCGTCGAGGTCGCGACGTCCGACGGCACCCGGAAGGTACGGCGCGAGCCACTGATCGACCGCGTCGACGAGTGCGTCGACCGACCAGTCGGGCCATGGTTCGCCGACGTTGCGATGGAGGAACTCCACACGTTGACGCAGCCGGACCGCAGTCGCCGACCACCCCAACACGGCGAGCCGAGTCTCGCGGACCCGTCGCATCAGCGCCCGGGTCGTGTCGTCGCCCGGCTCGGGGCGTTGGTCGCGAGCGCCCAAGCGGATCGCGCCGAGTCGTCGCTCCACTGTCTCGACGAGGTCGTCACGATCGCTGTTCCATGTGACCGTGCGCTGCTCTTTGATGTCCTCGCCGGCGCTCGCGATCACCTCGTCGGCATCGACGGCGGCCGCGAGGCGGATGCGCGCGCGGTCAGCCTTCCCATCGAGGTCGGCGGCGACCACGAACGCCTCGTCGGCCAAGGGGTCGCTCTGGGCAATCGAGGCACCGCTCCCGTTGCGCATCGTGAACTGCCCGGGCCGACGTCGACCCGCGAGCCGGTCGGGGAAGGCGAGGAGCAGCGCAGCGCCGGTGCGGTCGTGATCGATCGACTGTCGGTCGAAGTCGATGCGGAGTCGTCGGGCCAACTCCTGCGCGCGATCGCGGAGTCGGTGCACAGCGCCCCGATCGGCTCGGTCGTGACCTGCGGCGCCGGAGACGACTGCCACGCGCAGTGCCAGGTCGACGGGAAGCTCGTCCGGGCGGCCACGGAACACGTCGCGTTCGTCGACGAGGCTCGCGATCACGCACGCGAGTGCCGAGCGCTCGATCGCGACCATCCGTGCGAGTCGTGGATGCACCGGCAGGGCGAGCATGTCTCGACCCAGCGATGTGAGCGACCCATTCTGGTCCAGCGCGTGGAGGTCGCGCAGGAGATCACGGGCCTGACCGAGCGCTGCCGCGGGCGGCGGGTCGATGAATGTCAGCGCTCCCGTCGGTTGGTCCGGATCGTTCCCGACGCCCCACGCCGCGAGCTCGAGGGCGAATCCGGCGAGGTCAGCCTGAAGGATCTCGGGCGTGCGGTGTTTCGCCCGGGTGCCGTGCTCGAGCTTGCTCCACAGTCGGTAGGCCGCTCCCGGTTCCGTGCGCCCAGCTCGCCCGGCGCGCTGTTCTGCTGAGGCCCGGCTCGTCGAGACCGTCGTGAGTCGGGTCATCCCGGTGCGCGCGTCGAAACGCGGCTCGCGGGCGAGGCCGGCGTCGACCACGATGCGCACCCCGTCGACCGTCAACGACGTCTCGGCGATGTCGGTGCTCAGGACGACGCGTCGTCTGCCGGGAGGCGACGGCTGAAGCGCTCGATCCTGCTCGTCTTGTGTGAGCGCGCCCGCGAGCGGGTGGACGTCGACACCCGCGCCCAACACCTGCTCCAGTTGCTGTTGCGTGCGTCGGATCTCACCGATGCCGGGGAGGAACACGAGCACGTCACCGTCCTGCTCGCCGAGCGCTCGCACGACTGCCGCGACGACGTCGGGCTCGATCCGGTCGTTGGGGGTCGAGCGTCGGGGCCCACGGTTCTTGCGACCTCCACCTCCCTTCGGACCCGTCGCCGGAGTTCGCGGGAGCCAGGTGAGGTCGATGTCGAACGTGCGGCCGTCGCTCTCGACGATCGGCGCGTCCAGGACGCGGACGAGTCCTTCGGTGTCCGGTGTCGCCGACATGGCGAGTATCCGCAGGTCGGGGCGTATGGAGTCCGCTGCGTCGAGCGTCAGCGCGAGGCCGATGTCGGTCGCCAGGTTGCGCTCGTGCACCTCGTCGAACACCACGGCGGCGACATCGGGCAACTCGGGGTCGCGTTGCAGTCGTCGAGTGAGAATTCCCTCGGTCACCACTTCGATGCGGGTGTTGGCACCGATGTGTCGTTCGTCGCGGGTCTGATATCCCACCAGGTCGCCGACGGAGGTGCCGGTGAGCGTCGCCATGCGTCGAGCCGCGGCCCGCGTTGCGAGCCGGCGGGGTTCGAGCATCACGATCCGACGATCGCCGACCCATTCGGCGTCGAGCAGCGCGATCGGTAGCACCGTGGTCTTGCCGGCGCCGGGTGGCGCGACCAGGATCGCTCGGCGTCGATCGGCCAGTGCCTCCTCGACTGCTGGGATCGCTTCGACGACGGGCAGGTCGGGGAGTGGGAAGCGACGGGGCGCCACGTGGGCGACCGCCGGGTCAGCCGAGCGCCGGTGAGCCGCGGAACGGCACCGGGTCACCGGCGACCGGGAGTTCGATCGACGACCACTTCGTGATCGCGGCGATCGCGTCGCACACCTTCTCCCAATGCTCAGGGTGCCAGCCCTCTGCCTTCGCGTCGATCACGGCGTCGACTCGAGTGAGCACGAACGCCGGGAGCTCTTTGAGGCCCATGGCTTTCACGATGGCTCGGTCAGGGTCACAGAACACGAGGAATTCGTCGGTGAGCGGTCCGAGGAAGGTGGCGGCATCTGCGGGAGGTGCGGTGACGATCAGGTTGATCCGGACATCGCAGTCGCTGAACTCTCGCAGGACGCGGCGTGCGGTCCGCAGGATCCACGACGATTCGTTCGTGTACGGGTCGAGGACGACCGATGCGAGGTGGAAGGTGGTGAGCCACTCCATGAGAGGCCGGCTCTTGCCGGCAGCACCGTCGACCAACGGGGTCAGGACGAGGTCGGTCGGCAGCTTGATCTCGGATGACTGGTCGGTATCGGCCACGGCCGAGATGCTAGCGGTGGCGCAGGTCGCGGCCGCGATACGTGCGGGACCGTTGCCGATGCGTGAGAACGACATGACCAAGGGACCCGGTGTTGGGTACGTTCGCCGGGTGCATCCGATCGAACACCTCCGCTACGTCGCTCGAGCCCACGGTGTCGACCCGGCCGCGCTGGTCGAGGAGACCGCCCACGTGCTCGGTGCGCTCGCGATGGATCCCGCCGGTCTCGTCGTGTCGTGTCGACGGATCGTCGAGCGTCACCCGTTCACGGGCCCCCTGTGGTGGTTGTGCGCCAACTTGGTCACGTCGTCTGAGCCGTTCGACGCCGTGTGGGAACTCGCCGAAGAGGTTCGATCCGACCGGACGGCCAACGAACTCGCTGTCGCGCTGCCCGATGAGTCGAGCGTCGTCACCATCGGTGATCCCCACCTGGTCGGTCAGGGTCTGGCACGGCGCGGCGACGTGCGAGTCCTCGCACTCGACATCGACCATTCGGCGACCGGCTTCGTTCGGCGGCTCGAGCGCTACGACGTCGACTACGAACCGGTTGACGCCGGTGCCGCCGGTGCCGTCACGCGGGCTGCAGACGTCGTGCTGATCGAGGCGCTCGCGCTCGACGAGAAACGCGTCGTCGTGCCGTCTGGGTCGTCGACGATCGCCGCCGCCGCGATCCCGTGGGGAACACCGGTGTGGCTCGTTGCCGGAGTGGGCCGGCGGCTTCCGTCCGACTTCATCGCAGCAATGGCCGCGACACATGCCGCTGCGGCAGAGGAGGCTGACGTGTGGACGCTCGACGTCGAGGTCCTTCCGTCCCGCTTGTTCACCGACGTCGTCGGGCCGCATGGGATCATGCCGATGGGCCCACCCGCTGCACGAGCCGAGTGTCCGGTCGCAGCGGAGCTCCTTCGCAAGGTCGCGATGTAGCGCGATCGCGCCACTCTCGATCGCCGAACCCGCGCTGCCCAGCCAGCCCTCTGAAGCGTTTGCGTCGGCTTCTTCGCTGCGCTGTCGGGCTGAAATCTCGACACAAACGAGATCGCGTCCCGAGCAATCCGTTTGCGTCGAGAATCTGGCCCTGGCGCAGGGCCCGGAAGCGGACGCGAACAGCTGAGCCCGACAGGTGTCAGGTGCGAGCCGCGAGGGCTCGGCGGAGCGACGCGATGACCAAGAGCGGGTCGTTGCGGATGGTCGTCGAGGTGAACTCGATGACAGCGATGCCCAGTTCCTGCAATTCGTTGCGTCGCTGGGCGTCGCGCGACCGCTCCCGGTCGGAGACGTGGCCGCGGCGCCCGGTCACCTCGACGGCGAGTCGTTGGTGCTCGTAGAAGAAGTCCACGCGGGCCACGTGGCGGCCATCGAGGTCGCGTTGGACGGCCTGCATGATCGGCCGCGGCAGTCCGGCGCCGACGACGAGCCGGAGGAAGCGTCGTTCGAGCGGTGATTCGACGCCAGAGTCAGGGAGAATCCTGTCGATCAGGCGGCATCCCCACCGCCCGGAACCGCGCAACGTCGTGAGTCGCTCGGCGAGCACCTGCGGATGTGACGCACCTGACCTGACGGCGCTGTCGAAAGCGGCTTCCACGCGAGCCTGCGGCGCGCGGGAATGGGCGAGATCGATGATGGTGCGCGTCGCTGACGTCGTTCGGAGGCCCGTGACATGGGCGGCGTCCGACGCGCTCCACATCGTGGTGGTGTGCACGGTCGCGTCGAGCGATGCCTGAGCGCCGCCACGCGGCACGGTGAACTCGACAGCGTCACGATCAGAACGGTCCAATCCGTGGAGCGCCGCTGCCGCCTCGTAGCTCACCCAGCTCTGCGGCCCCAGACTCAGGAGTCCGATTCGTAGACGCTGGCGGTGCGTGTCCGGGCTGCCCGTGATTCGAAAGACCCGCGGTGCGGCCTTCGTGAGCCACCCCGCGTCCACGCGGCGCCGAACCTGCTTTGGTGTGAGGCCCAGCTCACGGAGGTCCTGGGTGGAGACGACGCCGTCCTGTTCTGCGGCGAGTCGGGCGACGTCGGGGATCACAAGGCGGTGGTTCACACCTCATCGGTGGGTCGCGACGCTGTCGGTCCGGAAGCGTTTGTGTCGGACTTTTCGCCCGCCTGCCGGGCCGAGATTCGGGCGCAAACGGGATGTGGAGACCGGATCGGCGGGGACGTTGGCTACAGGGAGCGGTGGCGTGGTTCGTGGCCGAGGATCTCGGTGATGATCTCAGTGGCCTCGTCGAGCCGGTCCGCGGTAACGAAGATCCGAGACATCGGCTCCTTGCTGTGCAGCAGCAGGTTGAGGTTGAAGTCCTCGGTCATGACCGCCGGGATGTTCGATGCGACGAGTTCATCGGTGATCATCTGCGCCTGCCACGCAGGTACCCATCCGGCTTCGACGCTTCGCTCAGCGTCAGGGGTGCCCTCGTCGTCTTTGCGCCAGAAGTAGTTCCAGAAGCTCCGCCAGACGCCCACGCGCTCGGTTGCATCCGGGGAACCGGTGGTATCGGTTCGTGTGCTCGGGTCAGACATCGGCTGAAGTGTGCCCAGTCAGCGTCAGCTCGACGCAGCGGTGGTGATGGCCGCCACGATCCGATCGAGGTCATCGCGCGCGTTGCCGACGCTGATGCGGAGGTGGTCTCCCGACCTTCCCTGATCGACCCAGAACGGTGCGCCGGGGGCGACGCCGATCCCGTCGAGTGCGAGGGCGAGCACCGCGCGCTGTTCGTTCGGAACGGGGATCCAGAGGTTCAGCGCCGAACCGTCGTGCATCTCGATGCCTGCACGTGCGAGACCGTCGCTGATCGCGCGACGGCGCCGCGCATACTCGATGGCGGCGTCGTCGACGAGTTGGTCGACGTGCGCGTCTTGCAGGAGCGTGAGCAGGATGGTCTGGATCAACCGGCTCGTCCAGGACGGGCCGAGACGACGTCGGTCGACGACGGCCTCGATGGGTTCGCGGGCGCCACCGACGGCGGCGATCCGAAGGTCGGGGCCGTGCGACTTCGAGAAGCTGTGGACCCGCACCACCTTGGCGGGAAGGTGAGCACCGAGGGTCGGAGCATGCCGGACGAGGTCGCCGGCGTGATGGTCCTCGACGATGAACGTTTCAGGCGCGAGCTCAGCGAACGCAGCGGCCACCTCGCCGACCCGTTCTGCTGACATCGATCGACCAGTCGGGTTGTGCGCAGCGGGTTGGAAGACCGCGAGCACCGGTTGCTCGGCGAGCGCGAGTCTGAGCGCTGGCACCGACGGGCCCTCGTCGTCGAGCTCGACACCGATCACTCGGGCACCGAGCTGTTCGAGCATGTCGAGGATCGGTGGGAACGTGGGATCCTCGACCAGCACGGTGTCTCCGAAGCCGACCACCACGGACACCAGGCGGTCGAGTGCGTCGAGGCACCCGTCGAGCACCGTCATCGCGTCAGGCTCAAACGGCCACCGAGCGCGGAGCAGCTCCTCGAGTGGGGCGAGCACCGGGCGGTCGACGTACGAAGTGATCGCGATGTCGGCGCGCAATCCGCTCAAGACGGCGCTCATCGTCGGGAGCAGGTCGGTGTCGGGCGTTCCCGTGCTGAGGTCGAGGATCGACGAGCCTGCCGTCGCCGGCACGCGCCAGAACCTGCCCGTCATCTCCGAGCGTGCGGCGCGGATCACGGTGCCGTTGCGCCGAGCGGTCTCGATCAGCCCGTGTCGGCTGAGGACCTTCCAGCCATCGGCGACGGTCGACGAGCTGACACCGAGCTCCGAAGCGAGCGATCGGACGGTCGGAAGCCGGTCGCCGTGTCGGAGCTCGCCGGACCCGACCATCGCTCCGATCGTGGTCGCGATGGACCACGCGGAGACAGGCGTCGCGTCGGCGGCAATCCGTGCCGCGATCGATGGTGAGGTCTCGGAGTCGATCTTCTTTGTCTACAACAAAGAGTGTCTTGTGCACACCGTTGGCAACACATACGGTCGAGTTCATGACGACCGTCACCTCGCCGTCGGCGACCACGACCGCCGAACTCGCCGACCGCTACAAGGGTGTCTTTCCGTCGTGGCTCGGCACGCTCCACGGTGACGCCCCGATCTCCATCGATCATGGTGAAGGCGGCTACGTGTTCGATCTCGAGGGCAATCGGTACCTCGACTGTTTCGGGGGTGTACTCACGACGATGATCGGCCACAACCAGCCCGACGTCACCGCTGCGGTCCAGCGCCAGGCGGCCAAGATCATGCACTCCTCGACGCTGTACCTGAACGAGGAGATGGTGGCGCTCGCCGAGGAGATCGCGGCGGTTTCGGGGATCCCCGACGCACGAGTGTTCTTCACGTCCTCCGGGAGCGAGGCGAACGACACTGCACTGCTGCTCGCCACGAGCTACCGCAAGTCGAACCAGGTCCTGGCGATGCGCAACAGCTACCACGGTCGTTCGTTCACCACGCAGGCCATCACGTCGCATGCGTCGTGGCGCTCGAGCAGCATTTCCGGCCTCGACGTGACCTTCGTCCAGGGCGGCTATCGCCTCCGCAGTCCGTTTCGCGACCTCGACGACGCTGCCTACACCCAGGCCTGCTGTGACGATCTGGAGCAGATCCTCGACATGACCTCGGCCGGCGGCGCCGGCCAGGGCGTGGCCTGCCTGATCGCCGAACCGATCCAAGGCGTCGGTGGGTTCACGGTGCCACCCGACGGATTCTTCGGAGCGATTCACAAGCAGCTGCAGTCCCGCGACATCCTCTTCGTGTCCGACGAGGTGCAGACCGGTTGGGGCCGTACGGGTGAGCACTTCTGGGGATACCAGGCTCACGGCGTCACGCCCGACATGTTGACCTTCGCGAAGGGTGTGGGCAACGGTGCGGCGCTGGCCGGCGTGGTCGCCCGCGCCGACATCATGGACACCATCCAGGTCACGTCGTTCTCGACCTTCGGAGGCAACCCGCTCAGCGCTGCGGCCGGTCGCGCGACGCTGAAACACGTGCTCGACAACGATCTCCAAGCGAACGCGCTCGCGATGGGCATGCGGTTTCGCGAGCGGCTTGCCCCGGCGGTGGCCGACGTGCCGTGGATCGCCGAGGTGCGCGGGCGCGGGCTCATGGTCGCGATCGAGACGGTCCACGACGACAGCCTCCACCCCGACCCGTCCAAGGCCGTTGCCATCGCGGATGGTTGTAAGGAGCGCGGCGTCCTGGTCGGTAAGGGCGGCCTCTACGGCAACGTGGTGCGGATCGCGCCGATGCTGAACATCTCCGCCGGCGAAGTCGACGAGGCGGTCGACGCGCTTGCCGCGACCATCGCCGCGATCTCTTCGGCGGCCTGATCGTCGCCCACGAACACATTCGCCACATCCACGAAATCGTCCGGCAACACCGCCGATCCACACTCCGAACGTTCATCTACCGGGAGATCACCAATGTCACGAATCGTCAAAGCCGCACTTCTCCAGACCGACTGGACGGGCGACAAGGAGTCGATGATCGTCAAGCACGAGGAGCAGGCGCGGGCGGCGGCGGCACAGGGCGCGCAGATCATGTGCTTCCAGGAGCTCTTCTACGGTCCCTACTTCTGCCAGGTGCAGGACGCTCAGTACTACGAGTACACGGAGTACATCCCCGATGGGCCCACCACGAAGCGGTTCCAGGCGTTGGCCGCGGAACTGAACATGGTGATGGTGCTGCCCATGTACGAGATCGTGCAGCCGGGTGTGTACTACAACACTGCGGCGGTCATCGACGCCGACGGCACGTACCTCGGCAAGTACCGCAAGCAGCACATCCCGCAGGTGAAGGGCTTCTGGGAGAAGTTCTACTTCAAGCCAGGTGACGGCGGCTATCCGATCTTCGAGACCGCCGTGGGTCGAGTCGGCGTGTACATCTGCTACGACCGACACTTCCCCGAGGGTTGGCGCGCGCTGGGCTTGAACGGTGCCGAGATCGTCTTCAACCCGTCGGCCACCCACCGCGGGTTGTCGGAGTACCTCTGGAGCATCGAGCAGCCGGCAGCGGCGGTCGCAAACATGTACTACGTCGGAGCGATCAACCGAGTGGGCATCGAAGATCTCGGTGAGAACGACTTCTACGGGCAGAGCTACTTCGTCGACCCGAAGGGTTCATACGTGGGCGACAAGGGTGATCCGCACGACCCGGAACTGATCGTGCGCGACC
>JBGCFW010000251.1:0-5260 GCA_045107155.1 Ilumatobacter sp.
CCGATTTTGCGGAGACCCTTCGGCGTGAGCGCGAGCGACCCTTCCTTGTTCTCGACCAGACCGGCGGCTTCGAGCTGCTTGGTCAGCTCGGCGAGGCGCTCGAGTGACTTCGCCGCATCGTCTCCCATGAGGTTTCGGACCTTGTCCATGTCGGCCTCGGCGAGTGCGGCAGGCGACGATGCGTTGCGCAGCAGGTTCTCCAACTGGTCGAGGTCGCCGAGCTCCTGCATGGCCTGCATGGCCTGGGCGAAACCCATCGGGTCCTGTCCCTCGAAGTCGTAGCTGCGTTCCCACTGCATCTGCTGGAACATCTGCTGGAGGTTCTGGGACAGCTGGCCCATCTGCCACTGCATGTCCATGTCGTCCATGAGCTGATCGCTGAGCTCTTGGAGCTGCGCCCGCTGCTCGGGCGACATCGAGTTCATCATCGCCTGCATCGCCGCCATGCGCTCGGCCATGTTCTTGAGGAGCTCTTCGACGTTCTCGGGATTCTCGGGGAAAAAGTCGCCGTACTCCTCCATGAACTCGGCGAACTGCTCCGAGGTGTCGTCGCCGCGTTGGTGCGCTTCGAGCAGCTCGTTGAGCGAGGCCATCATGTCCTTCATCCGGGCCATGTCCTCAGGCGTCATCTGCTCCATGGCGCCGGACATCTGGTCGACCATCTGTTGCATCAGCTGGTCTTTGAGCTGCTCCATCAGCTGCTCGAACCGTTGCTTCGCCTCGGCCGACTCGAAGTTGTAGGTGTCGAGCTCGCGCACCTTGCCGGCGAGATCGTCCGGGAGCAGGTCGAGTCGCATGTTGCGATCCTGCGCTGCTGCCTCGGCGTTGTCGGCCCGACGTTGATCCCCGGAGTTCTGTGCGTCGCGCAGCGCGTTCTCGATGGCGTGGCGCTCTTCGTCGACGATGTCGTCGAGTTGGTCTTTGATCTCGTCGTAGACGCCGCCGAGGTCACTGTTCGCCAGGCGGTCCTCGCGTTCGGCACGCAACTGTTCGAGCAGCTCGCGCAATCCTTGGAGGTGGTTGCCGTCGGGGTCTTGCATCCCCTCTTGCATCATCCGACGGAGGGCGGCGTTGACGTCGCCGTGATAGAGCAGCTCGTCGGTGAGTTCATCGAACGCCGCATCGGCGTCGAACTCGAAGCCGGTCTGCGTGCCGTCCCAGGCCGAGTAGGTGAAACGCGGGCTCATGGAGCGACCGTACTCGCGTGGGCGGGTCGAGTCCCGAGCGTGCTCGTCGCCGTGACGATCGCTCCGCGCTCTTCGCAGGGTGTCACGCGCGCTCTGTGCCAAAAAAGGGGGCACGCCCTTGCCATTCGTCCGAATTCTCTGGCATGATGACATCGCTGTAGTTACAACGTCGTCACGACAGGGTCAAGCATCATCTGTGGATTCCCGATCGCAGGGTGTACGCCGAGCGACGATCAAACAACGCCACACCCGCGGCAGCACCAACAGTTCGGGCCTGGCAGGAGGTCCACCCATCATGCAGTTCATCACCACTTCGAGCATCACCATCAGCGCCACACCGGTCGAACCGGAGGCGGACTGGCACGACCGCGCGAACTGCCTCGGTGTCGATCCCGATCTGTTCTTCCCCGAACGCGGCGCATCGACGCGCGAAGCCAAAGAGGTGTGTCGGGGCTGTGAGGTCCGCCATGACTGCCTCGAGTTCGCACTCCAGAACGGCGAGAAGTTCGGCATCTGGGGCGGGTTGTCAGAACGTGAACGCCGCAGGATCCGACGCCAACGTGCGCAAGTCGCCCGGGCGACGATCGGCGCCTGAGGAGCCTCGGGCAGCCAGGTGCGATAGCCTCCGATCATGCTCGCATTTCTTGGTGGCAACGAAGTCCTGATCGTCCTCGTCGTGGTGCTGTTGCTCTTCGGGAGCTCGCAGGTTCCGAAGCTCGCCCGCAACCTGGGTAAGGCGCAGAAGGAATTCAAGGACGGTCTCGACGAGGCGAAGGCCCCGTCGGACGACGAGACCACCGACGCCTGACCTGACGCTCTCTGAGTGACGAGCGTCGCACTTCGGCGACGCTTGCTTTCAACGTGCCCCGGCCCGTGTGCCGGGGCACTGTCGCGTCCGGCCCCGTGTCGGGTGAGTTCCTGCCGGTCGCCTACGGTTCGGCGATGCCCGAACACGGAACGCCCGAGTGGTACGCACAGGTCGCCGAGGTCGCCGTCGACATCGGCTGCGAGATCGTCGACCCACACCATCACCTGTGGCCCGAGGGCGGTGCGCTGCCCTACGGCGTCGACGACCTCGTCGCCGACACGACCCAGGTCGCCGAGGTGGCGGCCACCATGTTCATGGAGTGTCACGCGGGCTATCGCTCCGACGGGCCCAAGCACCTTCGCCCCGTCGGTGAGACCGAATTCGTGGCTGCAGCCGCCGACGACCTGTCGGAGAGGTTTCCGGACGCAGCGCCGATCGTTGGAATCGTCGCGCACGCAGATCTGGCCCACGATCGTCTCGACGAGGTGCTCGATGCGCACGAGGCGGCTGCCGGCGGCCGCTTCCGCGGCATCCGCGACGCGCTCGCTCGAGCGCTCGAGCCCGACGTGCACATGATCCCGTCGTCACAGCCGGCCGGCAAGTTCGAGGATCCAGCGTTTCGACGAGGCGTCGGTCGTCTCGGCGAGCGTGGGCTCACCTACGACAGTTGGCACTTCCACCATCAGAACACCGAGTTCGCCGCCCTTGCTCGGGCGGTCCCCGGCACCACCATCGTGCTCGACCACTTCGGCACGCCGGTCGGTGTCGGCCAGTTCGCCGGCCGTCTCGACGAGGTCTTCGAGACCTGGAAGACCGGCATCGCTGAGATCGCCGCGTGCGAGAACACCGTCGCGAAGATCGGTGGTCTCGCGATGCCCGACAACGGATACCGATTCCATGAGGCGAGTGCGCCTCCGAACTCGCACGAGCTCCTCGCTCTGCAGCGACGATGGTACGAGCACACGATCGAGTGCTTCGGCCCGGAACGCTGCATGTTCGAGAGCAACTTCCCGGTCGACCGGTTTTCACTCTCGTACGTGACGTACTGGAACGCGATGGCGGAACTCGCGTCGAGCTTCAGCGACTCGGAGCGTGCGGCCATGTTCGGCGGAACGGCCCGCCGGGTCTACTCGCTCGCCAGCTGAAGCCGACGCGTTCGATCAGCTGACGACGACGGGCGTGTCACTGCGGCGCGCCTTCAGGATGCGTCGCCGCTCTCGTTCTGAGCAGCCGCCCCAGACGCCGTGATCGATGCGCTCTTCGAGCGCGTACTCGAGACAGCGAGCGGTGACGGGGCAGTCGCGACAGATCTTGCGCGCCTTGTCGACGCCGACTCCGTCACTGGGGAAGAACGTGGCCGGCGGGTGGAGCCGGCAGTTCCCTTCGGCCATCCAGGCGCTCTCGGAGTCTGGGTCCGGGGGCGCCGTGGCGAGTTCTTCGGGTCGTCCGTTCAGTTGTGCGAGTTGCTCGTGGCTCAGCCCGGGGGTGCTGCGCTGGCTTCGCCTGGTTCGCTTGATCATCGAGCCGGTCCTTTTGAAGTGTTGGGGGGATGCAGTGCGCAGAAGTTGCGTCCTGTTACTGATGTTGACGTTCGAGAACGTCGAACGGTTCCCGATTTCCTGTTCGTTTCGTTTCGCCGTCCGATCGTGGCCGTCGCGGCAACTCAACGTGATCGTAACATAAATGACATGTGGCAGCAAGGTGACGTTGCGTGACCGGCGACGGCATCCCGGGGACTCGATAGAGTGCGCGCCATGTCTGACATCGCCGAATCCACCGGGCCGTTGGCGCACGCCCGCATCGTCTACCTCGGTCCGGTGTCACCGCACTGGGAGGTCTACGGCGACTGGGGCGACCGCCAGACGCTCGACGAGTTCCGTGCACGAGTGCTCGCCCGCCTGGTTCTGCTCCCCCGTGAGGATCCGCAGTTCCGTCGCAACCGAGAGCGGATCGTGCGCGACGCCGAGCGCGAGCAGATCTCCATCGAGTGGGATCTCGGTGTCGTGGCACAGCAGACCGCCACCGAGTCGGCTGCCGCCGAGGGTGAAGCGGTCGACGCCGAGGGCGACACGGCCGCTGCGGGTCATGTGGCGAGCGACGCGGCGTCGGCTCCTGAAGCAACCGAGTCGACCGACGACGCCGACCCGACCCCCGCTGACACCGACTGAGCCGGAAGGAACTGGCCGTGTCCGAAGCCCAGGTGTGGCCCGCACCCCGTGACCAGCGGCCGTCTGACCTGGGCGAGTCGATGACGATGCCGCTTCCGACCAAACGCGGTCAACGTCGTCCCGGAGTCGATGAGCGGTTCCTCAACCGCGAGCTGAGCTGGCTCGCTTTCAACGAGCGGGTGCTCGAGCTCGCCTCCGAACCTGGGATCCCGCTGCTCGAGCGCGCCAAGTTCTGCGCCATCGTCTCGACCAATCTCGACGAGTTCTTCCAGGTCCGCATCGCCGCGCTGAAAGACCAGATCGCGGCTGGGCTCGACCGGCCGACGCCGGACGGGCGGACGCCGGCGCAGCAGCTCGACGACGTGATCGGCGTGATTCCGAGCCACGTGTCTCGCCTCGACGCCACCTTCGTCGACGACCTCATCCCGGCCCTTCACGACGCAGGCGTCTCGATTCTCGACTACGCCGACCTCACCGATGAGGAGGTCGCGGCGCTCGACCTCTGGTACGAGGAGCGGGTCTACCCGGTGCTCACGCCGCTCGCCGTCGACCCGGGCCATCCGTTCCCCTACATCTCGGACCTCGCGCTGTCGCTCGCCGTGAACGTTGCCGATCCCGACACGGGCGAGCGTCGATTCGCCCGGCTCAAGGTGCCGAACATCTTCCCCCGCTTGGTCGAGGTCGCGGTCGGCCGCTTCCTGCCGGTGGAGCAGCTGATCGCAGCGCGACTCGACACGCTCTTCGCCGGGATGATCATCGAGGAATGGGCGGCGTTTCGCGTCAGCCGCAATGCCGACCTGACCGTCGAGGAGGACGAAGCCGACGATCTGCTCGAAGCCGTCGAGATGGAACTGCGTCGCCGACGTTTCAACAAGGCGGTGCGCCTCGAGGTCGCCCACGACGTCGGTCCGGAGCTGCTCGATCTGCTCGTGCGCGAACTCGAGCTCACTCACCACGATGTCACGCTGCATCGGGCTCCGATCGACCTGAGCTGTCTCTGGCAGCTCATGTCGATCGATCGCCCCGACCTGAAAGACGAGCCGTGGCCTCCCGTCACCGCCGGCCGCATCGCTGCCGCCGATGGCGCCGATCGGCGG
>JBGCFW010000252.1:0-9339 GCA_045107155.1 Ilumatobacter sp.
CACCATGCTGCGAAGCAGGTCAGGTCGTCGCAGCAGCGGGCTGTCGGCCGGCGTGACGCCGCCGAGGGTCACGTGGTTCCCTCCGCCGGTCCCGGAGTGGCTGCCGTCGAGGCCGAACTTCTCGGTGCCGAGGCGGGACTGCCGCGCTTCTTCGTAGATCGTCTCGATGACATCGCGCTGATCACCCCACGAAGCGGTTGGCTGCACGTTCACCTCGATCACGCCGGGGTCGGGTGTGACCATCAACGAGTCGAGGCGCGGGTCGCGAGGAACCGGGTAGCCCTCGACCACGAGGGGGAGCTCCAGTTCAGCCGCGGTGGCCTCGACGACAGCGAGCAGTTCGATCGCGCGGTCCGCCGACTCCAGCGGCGGAAGGAACACGTGCACGTGGCCATCGCGCTCCTCGACAGCGATCGCAGTGGGTGCCGCCGGGTCGACCGTGGTCAGATCGGTGAACTCGCGCCGATCTGAGCGAACCGGTTCGGGCATCACGCCGGGCTGAGGGAGGGGCGCACGCTCCTCGAACGGCGAGCGTTGGAACGGCGACGGGAACGGCCGCCACGTGAGCGATTCGATCGGCAGACGGAGTCCGATCGGAGAGTCACCGCCGATCAGGTACAACCGGCCCCGGCGAAGCGTCCACTCATCGCTGAGCCATTCACCGGGCACATCGTCGGACGGCCGCAGCGGAAGGACGAAGCCAGCCGGATCGGACGGGGACCCGGCCAGCCGGTCGAGCAGCTTGCGCCGCGCGTCGGGCTCGGCCAGACGGTCGGCCTCCTCGTCGGTAACGTCAACCTCCGGGGGGTCACCGTCGGGAAGACGGGCCTCGTTCCACACCTGCTCGATCGGGTCTTCGTAGGCCGCGAGCACGCGAGCCTCGTCGATCCCGAAGCGCGACGCGATCCCCGACATCACGGCCTCGGCGTCGGACACGGTCGCGGTACCGCTCGCTGTCGGATCCGCAAGAAGCTTCGGGTCGCTCCAGAGCGCTTCGCCGTCGCGCCGCCACACGACGCCCATCTGCCACCGCGGCAACGGCTCGCCCGGGTACCACTTCCCCTGGCCGTACTGGACGAGGCCGCCCCGCGCGAAGCGATCGCGAAGCCGCTCGGTGAGGTCGTGCGCGAGTGCTCGCTTTGCCGGACTGTCGGCAGCCGTGTTCCACTCGTCGCCCTCCATGTCGTCGATCGACACGAAGGTGGGTTCGCCGCCCATCGTCAACCGGACGTCGCCTGCGTCGAGCCTCTCGTCGACATGCGCTCCGAGCGCATCGATCTCCGACCATTGCTCAGGCGAGTACGGCAGCGTGACTCGCGGATCCTCACGGATGCGCGTGACCACGTTCGCGAAATCGAAGCTCACCTCGGCCTTCGACGTGGCGCCGGTGATCGGTGCAGCCGACACCGGGTGTGGCGTACACGCCAAGGGGATGTGGCCCTCTCCGGCGAACAGACCAGAGGTCGGGTCGAGGCCGATCCAGCCTGCACCGGGGACGTAGACCTCGCACCAGGCGTGCAGGTCGGTGAAGTCGGCCTCGGGACCGTCGGGACCGTCGAGGGATGCGACATCGGAGGTGAGCTGCACGAGGTACCCCGACACGAAGCGAGCAGCGAGGCCGAGATGTCGGAGCGCCTCGACGAGCAACCAGCCCGTGTCGCGGCACGACCCGATACCCCGCTCGAAGGTCTCCTCGGGACTCTGCACCCCCGGCTCCATCCGCACCGAATAGCCGATGTCGTTGTAGAGCCGCTGATTGATCCCGACGAGGAAGTCGTTGATCGGCGTCCGTTTGGTGCGATCGATGCCATCGAGCCACTTGATCATCGACGGACCGGCGACGTGCGCCGGATGCAGATACGGGTCGAGCTCGAGGCGCGTCTGTGGGTCGTAGACGAACGGGAAGCTCTCGGCCGACTCGTCGACGAAGAAGTCGAAGGGATTGATCGTCGTCATGTCGGCGACGAGGTCGACGGTGAAGCCGAGCTCGTGGGTCTGCTCGTTGAACACGAGCCGAGCCAGGTAGTTGCCGAACGGGTCCTGCTGCCAGTTCAGGAAGTGATCGGCAGGCGAGACACTCAGGCTGTACGAAAGGATCGGCGTGCGCGAGTGGGGCGCAGGACGGAGCCTGAGAATGTGTGGATGGATGGTCGTGGCGCGGTCGAACTCGTAGCTGGTGCGATGTTCGATGGCGATCTGGATTCCCATGGGGTCCTTCTGGTTGCGGGGGTCGGTGCGTCGGGCGGGCACGCCCGACGCGTCATTGGGCGTGCGTTTGGGATTGGGATTGAGACTGCAGCGAGGCGCCCCGGTCATCCGGGAGCCGGGTGACGTCGACGCCCACGTCGAGCGTCTGCATCGCACTGGGGCCGAGGACGACACCACGCACCGGAGCGACGTCGGCGTAGTCACGACCCCACCCGACCGTGACGTGGCGCGTGGGAGGTACCTGATCGTTCGTCGGGTCGAGGTCGAGCCAACGCCGACCAGGATGCAGCCCCTCGGGATCGGTCGGGTCAGGCCCGGTCCACACCGATACCCAGGCATGCGAGGCGTCCGACCCGATCGACTTGACCTCGCCCGGTGGCGGTTCGGTCTCGATGTAGCCGCTCACGTAGGAGGCCGGGAGCCCCACCCGGCGACATGCCGCAGTGGCGAGGTGTGCGAAGTCCTGGCACACGCCGCTGCGCTGCTCGAGCACGGTGTCGAGCGGTGTGGCCCAGTCGGTCGACGTCGGATCGAACACGTAGTGCTCGAAGATGTGCGCCGAGAGCGCCGCCGCTGCCTCGACCACGGGGCGACCCGGAGTGAACACGTCGGCAACGAGATCGTCGAGCAGGCCGACGCGCTCGACCGGCGTCGACGCAGCAGTAGCTGCGCGATAGGGACCGACCGACAGTGCGTCGTTCCCCCGAGCGCTCCGAGCGATCTCGGCCACGTCTTCCCAGGTGGCCGTGGTCGTGGGGAGCGTCGCAACCGTGGTCTCGACCACGCTTTCGGCGGTGATCTCGAACGCATCGTGGCCATGGTGCACGCCGAGCTGGACGATGCGGTTCCCGAAGACGTCACGCGTCTCCACGAACTCGTCGGGCAAGGGCGATGTCAGGATCTCTGAGCGTTCGACCTCCTGCGTCGCCCGATTTCGCGGCAGCAGACACGCCACCGTGTACGCGTCGTTGACCGCGAGGCCGTACAGGTATGAAGTGCGGTGTCGCACGCGGTACCTCGTCATGCGACCGCTCCCGGATCGACGAGACGCGACCCGACGATCGTCGGATGTGGCGGTGCGACGAGACGCGTCGACGTGAGCGCGGAGGAGAGGTGATGGAGCCGCCGATCGATGGCTTCGACGTCGGCAGGATCGGTCGCGACCGACATCGACGCCACGTCGTGCGCGATCGCCGTCAGCGGAGCCTCTCCCTCGGCCCAGCCAATCGCAGAGGCGTTGCGGATCATCCCGGCAACCGACGCCGCGACCGAACGAGGGCTGCGGTCGTCGCGCAGCAACAACGCGAGCACTGCGTCGGGTTCGACATCGGAACGATGGCGACGCCGGTATGCGACCAGGCTGTCGTTCGCCGCGAGCACGCTCTCGAGGCCGCGCTGGCGCTCCGGCTCGCTCACCGTCGGGTCGGCCGACACCTGGATCGCGATTCGTGCGCCGGTGAGGCCGACCAGCGCCCGCTCGTAGCGCTTGGCGAAGTCGCCGTAGTACCAAGCCGGCCCACGCACGACGCTCTCGCTCCACAGCCCGCCGAACGCCGACAGCTGCATCAGCAGCGTGTCGAGCGCATCGAGATCATCGGATCGCTCGATCAGCCGCTCACGGCTGGTGACCATCTCACCCAGCACGCGACCGGTGGTGATCGAGAGAAACTCGCGCACGCTGGCTGATTCGGCGAGGATCGAACCGATGTGGAACTCGAGCGACGAGGCGGCGGCCGCCATCGCCGCGGATCGAGCATCGACCGGGTCCGTCGGACCGGACGGGGCTGCCGAGCCGGTCAGCGCAGCGACCAGTCGAATCGCGGGGGTCGCCCGGCCGGCCCACCCCGCGACGGGAGCCGCCGTGGTAACGACGCGCATCGCCCGAGCAACCGCCTCGGCACGTTCGGAAGCACGACCGAGCCAGAACAGCGAGTGTGCAGCACTGGTCGGCACAGAGGTGATGAAGTCGACCTGCGGCGCCGTGCGAACCTCGGCCACCAGCGCGGGAGCGGTGTCGTCACCGAGCACCCAGACATCCTTCGCGAGCGCCTGCGTCGGGAGCGTCGGGTCGTCGCCGTCGCGCAGTACGCGACCGTTGCCGCCCGGGATCACGGCGATGCCGTCATCGGTCGCCACTGCGTGGAAGCGCAGCACGATCTGGTGGTCCTCGATCCGGCCGTCCACGAGACACGGAACACGCTCCACCTCGCGACCGATCAGTGCATCGAGGTGGGTCGCTCCGGTCGCCGCACGCGGCGACCGCATTCGCAGCCACGGCGCGTCTCCCAGCAACTCTTCACCGGCACGATCCCAGAGTCCGACGAGCGCCGCATCCTCGATCAGGCCGGTCCCGTGCGCGTTGGCCATCGTGAGCGAACCGGCGTCATCGGCGAGGAGCACCGCCGGGATGCCTGCCGCTCCGTACGTGTTCGTCTCGAGCGGGTCGAGTTGGCGGTCGACGATTCTCCGGTGCAGCACGTCGACGCGGTCCAGCCCGCCGAGGGTCTGCAGCCAGAGCTGACCTTCGCGCACCACCAGGTCGGGCCCCTCGACCAGGTTGAAACCGAGCTGTGTCGCGAGATACGAGTGGTCGACGTAGGCGGGATGGTCGATGCCGCTGGTGAGCACCACCACACGCGGCCCCTCGACTCGAGACGTGTCCACCAGCGCGCGCCGCACCTGTGCCAGCGCTGCCTCGATGGGCCGGGGTTCGCCGACGCGCGGATCCGCGACCTGAGCGAGCACACTGCGGTCGAGCAACGTGTAGCCCAGACCGGCCGGTGTGTCGGTGTGATCGGCGATCGCGAACCACACCCCATCAGCGGTCCGGACCACGTCCACCGAATACGACGACAACCATCGCTTCTGGTGCCGACGAGTGGCAGCCCCCACAGCGGAGAGTCGATACGCCGGCCTCGCCCACAGCGTCGCCGGATCCACGACACCGTCTGCGACGAGACGGCGCTCGCCATACAGGTCGGCGAGCAGCGCTTCGAGCATCTGCATCCGCCGGGTGACGGCCCCTTCGAGCCACACGAATTCCTCGGCCGTCACGACGTACGGAGTCGGGTCGAGTCGCCACGGGCGGCTGGCGATACCGACCGACCGGCCGTCTGAGCGGACCGGTAGGTCGTGGACGATGTGACCCGCGCCCTCCGCCATCAACAGGCGGTCGACGACTTGCTGGCGCGCGGCCAGATCAGCAGGACTCGCGTCGCCGAGATGATCGTGTGTGCCCATCAACCACCGCCGATGCGCAGATACCGATCGGCGATCGCATCGTTCACCCTTCCGAGATGCGACTGTACCCAGTCCATCGCCTGGTCGAGGTCAGCGCCGTCATCGGTCGTGTCCTTCACGTCCGACGAGGTCAGAGCCGACCGCGCGTACGCCACCGCCGACCGAACAGCCTGGGGCCGCGAGAGATGGTCGAGGCTTCGATCGATCTCGTCGAGACAGAACCTGACCGACCGGGGAAACGCCGCGTTGAACAGCAGGAACCGCACGACCGACGAGGCCTCGATCGGGCCGCGGGTGGCTCGCTCGTACATCTGGAGCGCCGAGAGCGACTTGAGCACGCCCATCCACTGCACCTCGTCGTAGCGGAGCGCCGCTGCGTCGTGACCGTTGGCCTGGGCCATCAGGGCGGCTGCGCGGACGCCGACCATTCGCGTGGTCATGTCGGCCCGTTCGAGATAGCGACCCATCCGCCACATCTGCCACGCGGCGTCCCGGGTCATCGACGAGGTGAGGATTCCGTCGAGGCGGCGACTGTCGTTCGCGACCCGGCTCAGCACATGGCTGCGAAAAAGGCGGCTCTCGGCGCGCGGGGCCTCTTCGGCGACGAACAGCGAGAGATCGTTCACGGTGCGCCAGGCTTCGCGCGGCAGGACCTCGCGTGTGGTTCGCAAGTTCGAGCGTGCGGCGGCGACGGAGCCCGCCACGCTGCTCGGGTCCTCGGTGTCACTGACGAGTGCGTGGACGACTTCCCGCTCGCTCGCCTGCTTCTCGAGCATCGTGCGATCACCGCACACGGCGAGCAGGGGTGCCCATCTGCGACTGGTGTCGTCGGAATCGGTGGGCATGTCGTCGAAGAGCTCGCCGAACTCTTGGACCAGACGTGAGGTGTCCTCGGCTCGCTCCATGTAGCGAGCCGCCCAGAACAGACGGTCTGCATTGCGGGACAGGAGGGCCATGTCAGGACTCCTCGCTCGTCTGGGTCTGGGATTGCGTGACCGCGCCGGCAGCCTGCGAGTGAGTGAACGAGCCGTTCGGCGCATCGACGATCCACGTGTCCTTGCTGCCGCCTCCCTGGGAGGAGTTCACGATGAGTGACCCCTCCTTCAACGCCACACGTGTGAGGCCCCCCGCCGTGACGTAGCTGCCTGCGCCGGTCAGGATGAACGGGCGGAGGTCGACGTGTCTCGACGCCAGTTCTCCGTCGATCAGTGTCGGCACCGTCGAGAGCTGGATGATCGGCTGGGCAACCCAGTTCCGAGGGTCGTCCAGGATCGCCTCGGCACAGGCACGAAGTTCGTCATCGGTGGCCTTGCTTCCGATGGTGATGCCGTAGCCACCACTCTCGTTCGCCGGCTTCATCACCAGCTCGTCGAGATGTTCGAGGACGTAGTCGCGTTCGTCGTCGTACATGCACCGATAGGTGGGGACGTTGGCGATGAGCGGTTCTTGATCGAGATAGAAGCGGATGATGTCGGGCATCCAGGCGTAGACGCACTTGTCGTCGGCGACGCCTGCGCCCGGGGCGTTGGCGATGCCGACGTTTCCTGCCTTCCACGCTCGCATCAGCCCGGCCACACCGAGCAGCGAGTCGGGTCGGAAGGCCTCGGGGTCGAGGAACAGATCGTCGATGCGGCGATAGATGACATGCACACGTTCGCGCCCGTCCACGGTGTGCATGTAGACGCAATCGTCATCGTCGACGACCAGGTCTCCTCCCTCGACGAGCTCGGCACCCATCCGCTCGGCGAGGAACGAGTGCTCGAAGTACGCCGAGTTGAAGATGCCGGGCGTGAGCACGGCGATCTGTGGTTCGTCGACGCCGTCGGGTGCCAGCGACATCAGCAGCTTGTTGAGCTCGTCGGTGTAGCTGTCGACCGGTCGGATGAGGTTCTTGCCGAACAGCTCTGGGAACGCCCGCTTCGTGACTGCGCGGTTCTCGATGACGTAGCTCACGCCCGATGGCACTCGCAGATTGTCTTCGAGGACGTAGAACGTGCCGTCGTCGTCACGCACGAGGTCGGAGCCCGAGATGTGCGCCCAGACGCCGAACTTCGGCGACGCACCGATGCACTCGGTGCGGAAGTTGACGGAGTCCTCGAGCAGCTCGGCCGGGAACACACCCGCTTCGATGATCCGCTGGTCGTTGTAGAGATCATCGATGAACATGTTCACGGCACGGAGGCGCTGACTCAGCCCGCGCTGCACGACGTCCCACTCGTCCCCGGGGATGATCCGCGGAACGACGTCGAACGGCCACGCCCGATCGATGTTCTCACCATCGCTGTAGACGGTGAACGTGATCCCCATCGTCAAGATGTCGAGTTCGGTCGCCTGTTGACGAGCGGCGATCTCGTCCGGGCCGAGCTCGCCGAGCAACGACCAGAGTCCTGCCGCTGCGGGTCTCGGGGTGCGGTCTTCAGCCAGGAGTTCGTCCACAGCCCACAGTCATACCCCAAATGAGTGCTGATGAACCCCGGCGGAGCCCTCCGTCATCGCCCATTCTCGCCCAGTTCATGATCTGCCGGACCGATCGAGCGCGTAAGTTCGTCGACATGGCCGGCAAAGAGGAGTTCGGTGCACCCGTCGAACTCCAGGTGCCGATCAGCGACGACGAGACCCGCATCGTGTCGATCACGAACCCCGACAAGCCGATGTTCCCGTCGGTCGGCCCCGGCAAGGAGACCCGCACCAAGCTCGACCTCGCCCGATATTACCTCGCCGTTGGCGAGCCGATCATGCGGACGCTCCGGGATCGCGCCGTGCTGCTCGAGCGATACCCGAACGGTGTCCGCGCCAAGAGCTTCTTTCAGAAGCGAATCCCTGCTTCCGCGCCAGACTGGCTCTCGACCACAACCGTGCAGACGATCAACGGCACACCATCTCGCGCCTTGGTGATCGCCGATCTCGCTCACGTGCTGTGGGCCGCGAATCAGGGCGTCCTCGGCCTGCACGTCTGGCAGTTCCGTGCATCCGAGCCCGACGATGCCGACGAGCTCCGAATCGACCTCGACCCGACGCCCGGTGTCACCTTCGACATGACACGCGAAGCTGCCGCTCACACTCGCGACCTGCTGGCCGAGTTCGGCATGCTCGGGTTCGTCAAGACCACCGGTTCGAAGGGCATCCACATCTACGTGCGAGTCGAGCCGGGTTGGGACTCGTTCGCGGTGCGCGGGGCCGTCGTCACGATCGGTCGAGAGCTGGCGCGGCGACATCCGGAGCTCATCACCGACAAGTGGTGGAAAGAAGAGCGCGGTACTCGGGTCTTCGTGGACTTCAACCAGAACGCCCCGCACAAGAACATGTTCGGAGCCTGGGGCGCCCGCCCCCGCGTCGGCGCACAGGTGTCGACCCCGTTCGGTTGGGACGAGCTCGAGACGATCGACCCCGAAGCGTGCACCATCGACACGGTCCCCGAGCGGGTCGTCGAATTCGGCGACCCGTGGGAACTCATGGACGATGCACCTTGCACCATCGAACCGCTCGTCGAACGGTTCGCCGCCGACCTCGCCGCAGGTGTGCCCGACCCGCCCTGGCCACCCCAGTACCCGAAGATGCCCAACGAGGCACCGCGGGTACAGCCGAGTCGGGCTCGAGTCGATCCCGACTCGGAATAATGTTGCGTGCGCAATGTTGTATCGAGCATGACCGACACGATGAACGCTCCGCAGCTCGACATCCGCCGCTCCGACCAGCGTTTCCGCACCCAGGCCGGCTGGCTCGACTCGAAGCACTCCTTCTCCTTCGGACATCACCGTGACCGCACGAACACCAACCACGGACTCCTGCTCGTCAACAACGACGACATCGTTCGCGGCGGGACCGGTTTCGACACGCATCCACATCAGGACATGGAGATCATCACCTGGGTCCTGTCGGGAGAGCTGGAAC
>JBGCFW010000253.1:0-2838 GCA_045107155.1 Ilumatobacter sp.
GGCCGGCGACGCCGCCGTAGCGGACCGCACCGGTGATGAGCCGGGCGGTCTCGAGGTCGCCGCGGTTGACGGCCTGCCTGGCCTCGACCAGCAACAAGTCGGGGAGCCCGACGTCGAGCCCGGTGGCCCGCTGGATCGCGAGCGCGATCTCGAATGGTTCCTTGGCGGCCGCGTCGTCGCCCGCGGCTGCGAGCGCGTACGCGAGCACGAAGTTGGGGTAGAAGGCCGATCCCCGCGCTGAGCGTCCGTAGATGCCGAGCGCGGCTCGAGCCGCTTCGACGCCACGGTCGGGCTGACCCTTCACGAGGCTGATGTCAACGATCAGCTGGAGCGTGGCGAACCGGTCGTAGCCGTCGCTGCAGTCGTCGAGTTGGGCTGCGACCTCCTCGTCGGTGTCGACCTCGCCCCTGGCGAGCGCCAGGCTGCCCAGCCCCTGTCGTGCATGCCGCACGAGACCCTGCTCATCTGCAGTACCGCCCGCGTCGATCGCCAACTCGCACAGCTCCCGCGCCCGGACCGGGTCGGTGACCGAGAGGAAGATCGCCGTGTGGCTGGCCGCGGCAGCCAGCAGCCCGGGGTCGTTCACTTCGCCGGCGAGCGTGACGGCCGCCTCCGCTAGGTCGACCGCCTGACGGAGACGGCCGGTCGCGTACGCCGTCGCCGAAGCGATCATCGTCGTGAACGCACGGGTCGCCGGGGACAGCTCCGACTCGAGCACGGTCTGGCAGCGGCGGTAGCCCTCCTCGGGCGGGAGCCCGTCGAATCCCAACCACACCAGGTAGGTGCCGGACAACAGCTGGGCCGCCTGCTCGGCGTCACCGCGAGCCAGGGCCCAGTCCATCGCGACCGTCGTGTTCGACCAGTCCCGGAGCGCGACCGCCACGAGCCCGTAGTCGAGGTACTTGCCCGCCGGCGACAGCTCGGCCAAGGGGGCGTGGAACGCAGCGCAGTGCCGGTCGCGGGTCGCCTCGTACCGTCCAGAGTCCGCGAGACGTCGGAGGCCGTAGAGCCGCACCGTGTCGAGCAGCCGATAAGTGGTCCACTCGCCCAACGAAGCGGGCACGACGAGTGACTTCGCGACGAGTCGGCCCCCGACTGCGGTCGCCTCGGCGACCGTCAGGCCGGCCACCCGGGCCGCCGGTCCGAGGGTCCACTCGCCGACGAGGACGGAGAGGTCCTCGAGCGCCCGGGCCTCGTCGTCGGTCAGGAGGTCCCACGACCAGTCCATCACCGCCTGCAGCGTCTGGTGGCCGTGACGCCGCCCCCGCCGGGCCCCAGCGAGCAGCACGAACCGGTCGTCGAGTTGCGCGAGGATCTCGACCGGAGACAGGTGCGGCGTCTGGGCGGCGGCCAACTCGATGCCGAGCGGCATCCCGTCCAGCCGATCGCACAACTCGGCCACGACCCCCTCGTCCCAATCGCCCGGGTCGGTCGCCGACGACGCAGCGAGCGCCCGCTCGATGAACAGCTCGACCGCCGGGCCGCGACGAGCGCCGCCCGGCCCCTCTGACGTGAGCGGTGGGATCCGGCGGACAAGCTCCCCCAGTACGTCGAGCGGCTCCCGACTGGTCGCCACGACCTTCGTCCGACCGTCACGCTCGAGGATCGCATCGACCAGTTCGGCACACTCGTCGAGGACGTGCTCGCAGTTGTCGAGTACCAGCAGGAGGCCCCGACGGGCGAGCACGTCGGCGACGGCGCCGACCCCGCCCTCGCCGCCGCCGGCCATGACACCGGTTGCCTCGGCCACCGCTGAGACCACGCGGGCGCCGTCGACGACGGAGGTGAGGTCGACGACCCACACACCGTCCTCCTGATCGGCGAGCACCTCCGCGCCGAGCGCCAACGCGAGCCGTGTCTTGCCGACACCACCTGGTCCGGCGAGGGTGAGCAGCCGGGTGCGTCGGATGTCGTCCACGAGCTGGACCAAGATCTCCGACCGTCCGAGGAGCTCGGTGCGCGCAGCAGGAAGATTGTGGCGTGCCGCACCCAGCGTCATGGGAGGCGGGAACACACCCGAGCCCAGCTGCCAGAGGTGCTCGGCCGCCGTGAGATCTTTCAGTCGGTGCTCGCCCAGGTCGAGCGCCTTGGCCGAGGGCCCGAGGAGCGCCACGAAGGCACCCGAGGCGAGGACCTGGCCCGGATGGGCGGCCGCCATGATCCGCGCGGCGCGGTTCACCGCCGGACCGAAGTAGTCGTCGTCGCGCCGGTGTGCCTCCCCGACGTGGAGTCCAATCCGCGTTCGGAGCGGTTCGGGCGTCGGCCACTCGGCCCCGGTGAGACACTCGTCGATCCGGGCGGCAGCATCGGCCGCGGCCGGAGCCGACCCGAATGCGGCGGCGAACGAGTCACCGGCCGTGGTGAACACGTACCCGCCGGCGTCATCGATCGCGGCGCGCACCATGTCGTCGTGGAGGGCCACCGCGCCGTTCATCAACGCCCCGTGCTCCTCCCACAGCCGCGTGGAGCGACCGAGATCGGTGAACAGGAAGGACACCGTGCCCGACGGAATTGCTTCGCTGCGCGTCACCGGCCCATCATCGCGCACCTCTTGCCGCCGAGAGGCCGCTCGTCCCGGGCTGCACCCGGGGAACTGTCGGGTTCGACCGCAGTCCCGCATCGAGAGATGGGCACCACCGATCGCCAGGATCGGAAGCACATATCGACATTCGACGACGACGATCGGACCCGCACAGTTCCGGCAGGATGCTCGGTTGTGACTCACGCAGAACGACCGCCCCATAGTCCGGCCGACGAAGGTGGGGACGCGCTGCAGTTCGGCCCTTATGCAGTGCCCGATAATCGCGGAGCTCAGACCGCGTCAGACCCGAGCAGATC
>JBGCFW010000254.1:0-12751 GCA_045107155.1 Ilumatobacter sp.
TGCCCGCACCGCGATCGGCGTCGCATCGCCCAACGACGCGCGTGCGATCTCGACGGGGGGCGAGGGCGGGGTCTCGGCACGTGGCCGACGCGGCCGGGATGCCTGTTCCTGGCGCTCGGCGATCGGATCCGAGGCCCGCGCCTCGGGCTGCACCGTGATACTCGCCTGATCTCTGATGGCCACCTCTGCTCCCGTGAGCGCCCCGAGGTTCTCCTTCAGTGCCCAGTGGGTTCCTCGTCGCCGAAAGGTGGAGGCCGCCGTGCGAGCGATGCGGCGTTGCGTCTCGCCCGGGAGCAGTGGATCGATCGGAACGCCGATCCATTGCGCACGGAGCCGAACCATCGAGAGCGGAGCGGTGCCGATGTCGAGGAGGAACTCCTTCTGGCCGACCCGCTCGTACAGCGCCGACGCCATCTCATCGAAACCGCGCAAGAACTGCGCGAGCCCGGGGTCAGATGCCATGACGAGCGGCAGCTGCTGAATCAGGTACGCCGGTGTTCCGGCGTCGAGGACCCGCGTGTCGACGCTCATGTCGCCGACTCCGTGTCGAACAACACGCTGTGGCGATAGGACAAGAACAAGGTGTCCGGGGGCAACTCGATTCGCAGCGCCCGTTGCGGAGCGGGACGCTCGTTGCGCAGGTCCACCTCGAAGAGCGCGACATCGAGAATGGCGCCCACTCCGGAGATGTGATGCGTGAGCTCTCGCACCAGTCCCTCGTCGATCACTGCACCGAATCCCAGCCCGTTGCCGCGTTCACCACCGTTGATCGGATCGATGTAGTCGTAGAGTCGTCGCAGAATCGTGTCGCGAAGACGGTTCGCACTCCCCGAGTCGCTCGACGGGCGGACACGGAGCACGACCGTGAGCCCGACGTAGTACGGGGTGGTCACCTGGACCGACGTGCCCACCAACCGACGCGGCTCGAGATGATCACGGATCCGATCGTGCAGTGACCTCGACAACGCGTAGTCGTCGATCGATCGCTCCGCCGGGTTCGAGGTGACCTTCGGGATCACCAGCACTCTGATCGGCGCGTCGGGTTCCGCTGGCTCGCGACACGTGACCATGTGGACGTCACGGGCTGCGTCGCGCACGATTCGCTCGAAGTCAGCAGCGGTGACCGCCCGTTCACCGGCTCTGAGCGCCGTCGGTGCTCGCTGCAACGCTTCCTCGAGGGTCTCAGCGTCGACACCACCCGTGGCAGGCTCTCGATTCGACACCGAGTCGATGCCCTTGATGGTGGTCTGCAGATTCGTGATCCGACCGGCACCGACGTTCCCCTCGGCGCCTCCGCCGGTGTGGAATCTCGCTCTGACCATCGCGCCTTCGACCGGGATGGCGCCGTACTGCACCGGCGGCCCGACCGATTGATGCACGCACGGGCCGAAAGCGATCTCGCCCGACGCTTCGTCGACGACGAAGACGCGGGCGTTCTCGTCGTCGACACCGGAGAAGTCCTCACGCTGCTCCCACAGGCCGTCGCCGACCTGCACCGACACGGAGTGGTCGTCGCCCAACACGGAACGATCGAGCCGGAACCGCTGGCCGGGTGTTCCGTCGCTCACTCCGAGATCCTCGTACTGTTCGGGCTGCCATGCGTTGACGGCGGAGATGGTCCCGCCGATCGACGTGAACGCGACCGCCCGAAGTCGAGGACTGGTCATGTACACGCTGACGATGTCCCGGCTCTCGAGGTCGACCCGAACACTCACCCAGTACAGCGACTCGTCACCGTTCTGAAGCATCATCGGCTCGTGTTCCTCGCCGATCTGGATGTCGACCCAGCCGGATCGATTCAGTCCGCCGGTCGAATCGCCCCCGATGCGTTGGCACCGGTTCCATGCTGCGTTCCCCCCGGCTCTCGGCGATGACTCCCAGATCAGTGGAGGTTTTTCGGGGTCGATTCCCAGCCCCTCCGAATCCGCCACCTCGAACTCCGCGCGCAACACCGCGTTGGCGAGCGAGTCCTTGAAACCGAAGTACACGACGTCGCCCACGAAACGATCCGGTGGTCGCCACTCCTCCTGTTGGTCGGGACCAACCTTCGCTATGTCCGAGACCCATCGTTTCCGCTGTGCCTCGAGGCCGTCGAAACAGACGAGATCGGGATCCTCGAAACGGACCTCCTCGCCGCCGTCCTTGCGAACGCTCGTCGCCGGGCTGACGGTGAGCGTGCCGTCAGCGCGTTGAGCCCGACACCGAACAAGCTCCGGCTGCTTGATGACGAGCGGCGCCTCCGTCACGAAGATCCGCCGCCCGTCGAACGGTGTCGCGACCGACGTCCCCGCCGGCACCTGCACTTCGTCGGTGCTCCCCGCAGCAAGCTCGAAGGTGAGTTTCGCCGTTGCCGCCTGTGCCGGGAACATCTCGAACCCAACCGAGTTGAGCAGCACCTTCATCGCATGCTCAGGCACCTGGTTCAGCTGGAAAAGCGTCATCTCCATCATCCACGCGAAGAGCTCCACGAGGGCGACTCCGGGGTCGGAGATGTTGTGATTCGTCCACTGCGGGTTGTGCCGGGTGATCCGGCCCTTCGCCTCGTCGACGATGTCCTGGAATCGACGATTGTCGAGCGGCTCGATATCGATGCTCATGACCGCTCCCCGGGGATCGTGTAGAACGGAAACACCAGGTTGCGACGATCGTTCGTGTCGCGCAGCACGTACTCGACGTCGATGCTCACGCCGTCGCCATGTTCGGCCTCATCGCCATGGAGCGGTATCACCCTGACTTGCTCGACCTGGATGCGCGGTTCCCAGCGAGCGAGCGCTGCACGCACGGCGTGGGCCATCTGACCGACCGTCGAGGCGTTGATCGGCGAGAACACGTGGCTCCAGATCTCACAGCCGAAGCCGGGGCGCATCACGCGCTCCCCCGGCACGGTCATGATGATCATCTTGATCGCCTCGCGTACGTCGTCGCCGCTCGTGAGGGCGACGGCACCGTTGTGATCGATCACCAGCGGGAACGACACGCCGCGTCCGATGATGTCGCGGCGCGACCTCAGGCTGCGGTCGTCGGCCGGGTCGGTGGTCTCCAACGTCTGGTCACTCAATTGAGTTTCACCAATCCTCCCTTGATCTCGGTCAGGCCTCCGCCGTCGACCCCGACCTTCGCACTGCCCTTGATGTCGACCGTGCCACCTTCGATCGACGCGCTCGACGCACCCTTCGCTCCGACGTCGGTCGCCTCGAGGTCGATCTTGGAGTCGGCGGTGATCTTCACGTTCGCCCCGGAGATCGAGACATCGCCGGCGGCGACGAGCGACAGGGTCTTCTCGGTCGTCATCGAGATGTCCACCGGCGTTTCGAGTCGCACCTCGTCCTGGCCGAGCCGGAACGTGCCCTTGCCGTCCGCGAGCTGCACGACGATCGAGTTGCCACCCTCGGCGTCGGCATCGTTGATGGTGATGGAGTGGCCGGCACGACTCTTCAAGGTGCGAACGGCAACGGAGCCGCTCTTGACGGCATCGGCGTTCGACAACGGTGGAGCATTCTTCTTGCTCCACAGTCCACCGAGGACGATCGGTCGATGTGCGTTGCCGTGCTCGAAACCGACGAGCACTTCGTCACCGACCTCGGGCAACAGCTGGAGACCACGATCAGCCCCCGCACCCGGGAGGGCCAAGCGCGCCCAGGCGCTCTCGGCCGAGTCATCGAACGTCGGGAAACTGACCTTGACGCGCGAGGGCTGATCGGGGTCCTCGATGTTGGTCACCACCCCGATGACGAGTGCATTCGTGTCCCACCGAGCGCGGGTGTCTCGACGGTGCCCGACGAGGTCGGCGAGGCCCCGGGCGTCTTGGCCACCCGACGAGAACTTCGTCGAGTAACCGCTCCGCGCGCTGTACACGTGCTCGACCGAGGCGAGCCGGTACTTGCCGCTCAGGCGGACCCCAGCCTTTTCGATCTGCAGCAGCACGCCAGCACGGAGCTTCGGATCGCCCACGACCTCACCGCGCACGTGCACTTCTTCGGCCGCAGCGCGGAGCACCATCCCCGAAGCCAGCGCGTTCGCCGACTCGACGTCGTCGGTCACGATGTTCGCCTCGAAGCGCTGCTTCGTTGAGAACTTGCGGGCGGACTTCGCGCCCGAGGTCGGCCCCCGAGCGTCGGTCCCGATCGTCGCGAGCTCGGGCGAAGAACTGGCCGTGCCGACGACTGCGCTCTGGTTGTCCGGATCCCATCCACGGACCTCGGCACCCGTGCTGGCCGATGCGCTCGCGGTCTCGACCCGGAGATCGATGATGTCCTCGCCCCACGCCGCGGTCGCGGCGGGAGCGTTCGGCGGCGCCTTCTTGAAGTACAGGGTCTTCCCGGTGACCCACCAGCGGTACCCGACGAGCGCAGCTCGCTCGCTGATGAACTCGTAGTCGGTCGTCGCCTGCGTCACGTGCGGGTGGCGGGTGGTGGTTGCGTCGATGTCTACCTTGAGGCCGGCAGCGACGGCGAGCTTCTCGACGATCTCGCTGTCCGTCTGGTCGGTGTAGGTGTCCAACGTGATCCCGCGGTGCAGGACGTGATCGCGGCCGAGAGCGGTCACGTACATGCTCATCTGCCCGCTGTGACCGGGCGCGACCCCGATCGACGTCACCTCACACTCCGCAACCTTCTCGGGCGACCCTTCGAAACCGATCGCGACCCCCACGTCGTCGCCGATCTCGAAGACCTGCCTGTCGTACAGCTCGAAGTCAGGGTCGTCGAACCTCAGCCGCACCTGGTCGGGAAGCTGAAGCGAGCTCTCGGCTCGCACTTCGGTGAGGCCGTCGTACTCGTCAGCATGCAGGTTCGAGCCGTTGAGCGTCACATGCAGCTGCGGGACGAAGTCGTCACTAGGCATCGATCGCACTCCGCTTCGGGACCTTCAGCAACGAGCCGACCTGAATCCTGACGGGATCGGTGATCCCGTTCAGCGCAGCGAGGGTTCGCCATGCGGTCGGGTCCCCGAGGTAATGGCTGGCGATTCGATCAAGCGACTCACCCGACTGGACCACGTGCACGCGGTGCGGTGCGGGCGTGTGAGACGTCGGGTTCTGCAACGGCCACGCTTCGTCCTCCTCCGGCTGCATGAAGGCCACATTCGCCTTCGCTCGAAGTGGGGTGCCGTCCGAAGCGAAGTAGGTGAAGGTGACCTCGACACTCGACACGTACGCCTTGAACGACTTCCAGTGCCCCCAGCTGAACCACACGAACGGCGGCCGCTTCGTCGTGGCAGCAGGCGTCGGCAGGTTCTTGTTCGGCTCGATGAGGCGCAGCAGCAGGTCGGTGTGCGTGGTGACCGACTTTCCCGTGTCGGTGGTATCGAACAACAAGTTGAGCGTGAAGCTCCCCGCCGTCGACGACACGAATTGCATCTCCGGCTGGCCCTTGCCCTGAACGTCCACCTTCTTCCAGGTGGCGCCCTTCTTGATGCTCAACTCCTGCGGGTTGAACATGCACTCGATCTTGCCGGCAGTCCCGATCTCCGCGCTCTTCTCGACATCGATGCTCGCCTTCGTGATCGACATCAGAACCACCCCGCCTGGCGGCCGCCTCGACGGGCGACCTCTTCCATGACACGGTCCTCGAGTCGGGCGAGGAGCCGATCGAGGTCGATCTCATTCACGTTCAGCTCTCGCTCCGACCCCCCGTGGCCAGACTCGTCACTCACGCCACCACCGCCGGACTCGAACGGGTCACCGATGCGCTGCACCGTTCGATCACCGATTCCCGTGTCTCCGCCGACGAGGGTCGAACGGGCCCGGTGTATCGCCGACCGCTCCTGCGTGGCCGATCGGGCTGCTTGCGGCGCTGCTCGTTGCACATCAAGGCGCGTCGAGGCCGCTTCGGGGCCTGATGTACGAATGATGGCCGGCCGAACGGCCGGCGTCGCCCGCTGCACGGGAGCCAGCCCGGTCGACGCCACCGCCGCGATCGGGGCCGAGCTCGACGCGGAGCTCGACGTCGCCAGCCCATGTTCCTGTCCGGCGACCGGTATCGACCTCGAGTGATCGGCAATGCGGCGAGCGTGATGCAGGTGGCGAGAGCGCGTGACGTCTTCAACCACGCGCGTCAGATCCCTCCTCGGTTCCGACGCTCGATGCTCCGACGTCGCACGGCGTCGAACGTCGTGGCGGTGAATCGAGAGCGCCCGGGCAACCGATCCATGCGCCCGACTGCGAGGTCCGCGATGCCCGAGCAACTCAACCGACTGCTGCACGACCGCGGTGTCGAGAGGAGCCCCCGCACGACGACGTCGGTGGTGAGCAGCGGCGGGCTGGTCGGCGCGTCGCGCCGCGTCTCGCCGTCCAGCATCGGGTAGCCGTTCGATGCCGGAGCGATCGGGGGCATCGAAGATGCCTGCGCCGCGACGAAGTCCTCGACGGCCCGCGACCTCGACTGAACGCTCGAGCGCAACGGTGTCGAGACGTGCCGCCGTACGGCGGCGGGAGGCCACGGCACCCCAGTCGCTGCTGCCCGCACCGGGTCGCTGAGGATGGCCCACAGTCGCTTCGGGCCGGCGAGATCCCGCTGGCCCGAGACGCGACGTGGCGCGGCGCGGGGATCGGAACACCGATGTCGGGTCGGCAGGTCGGGGCGAACCGGATCGAGACGTGGGCAGCGAACCGAGAGCTCGCTGCGTCGCACCACGCTCGCTCGGCGCGCCGACGAACCGCGCCCAGCGACTGGAGCGTTTGTGGATCGGCACGGTCGGATCGCTGCTGGGGGCGACGTGCGCTGGGCGCAAAGCCGAGGCCCTGCGCTGCTGCCACTGCGACCACCGCGCGTCAGGCCACGTTGACGCACGATCCCCACCCGCTCCTCGACGCTCCACGGCGTCGAGCGACCGAGCGACGCTCGCACGGCGCGCGTCGGATCGGAGACGGCCGTCGGCAACGGCCGCGACCGCCTCGCGCACCGACGGTCGGACGTGCTCGGCGTTGCCATGCGCGGAGTGCCGCTCCGCGGCCGCCCGCGCCACCCGCTCGCCGTGATCACCAGTGCCGCCGACGGCGGCCGTCGCTCGTCGCCGACGGCTCACTCGATCCGGCGCCTGGTCGGTTCGTGTGTGACGAACTGCGTCTCGGAGCGTTCGCCGGTCATCGCCGGGCTGCGCGTCGCGCGCTGCGGCGAGCGACCGATCCGATACCGGCTTCGCTCGCCGACGGACCATCTGTGCCAACGAGCGGGCTTCGTCCGCACCCACCCGGAGAGGGGCGTGCTCGCTCCGATCGACGGTCGTGTCGGGTCGGCTTCCTGACGGCAGTACTCGACGCAACACCCACGACGCCGAGTCGGCCAGCCCACTGCGGAGCCGTCCGCTCGGCGAGGGAGCGCCGAGGTCGGCACCGAAGGGGCTGCCCGCGTTCGTCGCACGCCGGCCACCGGCGATTGCGGGCCGACCGACCTCCTGCCACCCGCGCCGGTGTGCTCGGCTCGTCTCGACCCCAGCGCCGCTCACCGCCGACCGTTGTGAACGTCGAACCGCCCGTGACGGGGCCTCCGGGCGGTCTGCGGATCGACCGCCGAGCGTTCGCTGCTCCGACTCCCGCCGCCGAACGAGTTCGACTCCTGTCGCCGGGTTCTCGGCAGCAGCGATCGCTCGAGCAGAACTGGTCCGCGCTGCCCATGCGTGCCGACGCATCGAGCGTCGGAGTACTGCTGCGGGCGGCTCCGACCCCGTCGAGCGTTCCGTCGGTGAGCGGACCACGCCAGGCGCCCCCGCGAGTTCGGAGTCGATCGACCTGCCGCTGTCGTGGAGAGCGCCAGCCGTACGACCCGGGATTTCGCCACGCACCGTCTGAGAGTCGACCGAACCTGCGGCGGCGCTCAACGCCGCATCGCTGGGTGTGCCGCCGCGGTCGCGTTCTCTCGCACGGCGACGCCGGGAAGGCCCGTCACGAAACCGCCTGGCCGCAGCGGCATCAGACCTCCTCGTGAGCAACCGCATCGCCGTCGTACCGATCCAGTCGCGGAGTCCGACACGCCGGTCGGCCACCGAACGGCGAGCGACCGCACGACCGGTCGTCAGGCGCAGCGGCCGCGGCGGCGCCGGGCGCGGCGTCTCGCGAGTCGGGCGTCGTCGACCTGCTGCACCGACGCCATCGCCGGAGCGTCGGAGGCGCGGAGCGCCCCGGTCAGCCGCGTTTGCTACTGAATCCATGGTGCGCGATCTCCAGCTCTTCGGTCGGGACCTCCGTGGACGTCACGGCGAACGTGGGTCCGGTCCACTTGACCGGAAACGCCCGGTCGAACTTCCACGAGCGAAGCCGGTCGCCACTCTGGGACAGCAGCGTGACCGCGCCCGAATGCATCGACACCTTGTTGCCCGCCTCTGACAGACCATCGCCCGAGGTCTTCGTGAACCACTCGAACAAGTTGTCGTCGTCGACGACCCCCCGCTTCAGCGTGATGTTCGGCCACGTCACCCTGCCGGGCATCTGATGGACGAACTGATTCTGACCGCCCTCTTCGATCTTCTCGACGGCGATCTCGGCGTTGAGTCCGGACACTTCGGTGAAGGTGCCGATCTGCACGTCGTCGATCTCCAGGATGAAGCGACTGGCGCTCGTGAGCCAGGCCGTCGGCAACAGGTTCTTCAGCAGATCAGACAAGGGTTCTCACCTCCTCCCAGGCGCGCTCGTTCAGCGACGCGACGTTGTCGATGATCGTTCCGCGATCACGGTGGTCCAGGTCGAGCAGCGACTCCAGGTCCCAGTGGAGGTGGTACGCGAGATACGTGAGTTCGCGCCACACGTCGCTGGTCCGATAGCGGATCAGGCCACCCCGATGGGCATCTCCTCCACCTCGGCCCGCTCGAAAGGGCCCTGATCGGTGAGCGCCTCGAGCGTTTCGGCGTCGCCGAAATTGACCACCCCGTACATCTCCTGCAGGTACTCCATGTCCGACGCGAAGAGATCCTCGATGACGCTCGGGTTGATGTGTGTCAGCGTCCCGAGCTGGGTGATCACTCGGGACAGGATGATGATCGTCAAGTACGGCTCGTTCTCCTTGACCCGCTTGTCGCGCAACGGTTCGATCTCGTCACGTGCCGTTGCAAGACGCATGGTTCCGTTCCGATGGACGGAACCTTCGGCATCGACGAAGCCCTTCGGAAGCGTGAAGCTGAACTCGGTTTGCAACGCGCTCACTTCGACCGCTCCAGACCCTCGTGGGTGATCACGACTTCCTCGGTGGAGATGTCATCGGCGCTCGCATCGAGGTCACTGGCACTCCACGACTTGGGCCAGCCCTTCGTGAAGTTCCACTGCGCGATCACCGTCTCACCGGTCGTGTCGAACATCTTGATCGACCCGTTGCGTCGGTAGGTCTTCCAACTGCCCGATTGCACCTCGGCGAGCCAGTCGGTCCAGAGCGTCGTGCCGTCCATGCTCTTCTTCAAGGTGATCTCACCCATCTGCTTGTGCCCGGCCAGCTTCTGGGTGATCTGTTGCCCCTTGCTGTTGACGACTTGGTGTTCGATCACCTCGACTTCCATCGACAAGCCGCTCGCCTCTCGGAAGAACGCGATGTCGATGCCGTCGACCTCGACGGCGAAGTTGAAGGTCGCAGCGAGCATCTCGCTGGTTCCGGTCTTGTCATCGGCCATGGATGGTTCCTTTCAATCGGTGTGTCAGACGTCGCCGGTCAGCTCGTCTGTGCCTTCTGGCTGATCCGGAAGATCACGAACTCGGCGGGCAGGACCGGCGCGATGCCGACCTCGACGATGAGCTTCCCCTCGTCGCGAGACTCGGGCGGATTGTTCTCGGCATCGCACTTGACGAAGAAGGCGGCGTCGGGCGACGCGCCGAACAGCGCTCCATCTCGCCAGAGGCCGAGCAGAAAGGCGTTCACGGTTCGCTTGACCCGTTCCCACAGCGCCTGGTCGTTCGGTTCGAAGACCACCCACTGCGTGCCGTCCATGATCGTCGCTTCGACCATGTTGAACAGTCGGCGAACGTTGATGTACTTCCAGCTCGGATCGGTCGCCGAGAGCGTACGAGCGCCCCAGACCTTGATCCCCTGCGTCCCGAACGGGCGGATCGCGTTGATCCCCACCGGATTGAGCAGTTCCTGCTCGAGTCGAGTGATGTCCTGCTGCAGACCGAGGATCCCGCGGACCGGCTCGTTGGCCGGCGCCTTCCACACCCCTCGTGTCTCGTCGGTGCGAGACCAGATGCCGGCCATGTGTCCCGACGGCGGCACGAAGACCGTCGTGTTGCCGTCGGCCTTCGAGCCGACCGGATTGTCGACCTCGAGCCACGGGTAGTAGAGCGCAGCGAACTTCGAGTTCAGGTTCGCCAGGCTCAGCCACTGCCGCACCTCCTGAGGGTTCAGGCCCGGCGGCGGATCGAGAATGGCCATTCGATTGCGTTCGCCCTCGCAGTGCGTGACCAACGTCTGCTGGACACCCATCCACAGCTTTTCGTCGTACTTGCCGGGCGCCTTGCCCTTCGACGCCGCCGTGATCAGGTCCGGAATCATCACCATCGTGACGTCTTCGGCGATGGCGAGTCCGGTGACGCCTTTTCGCTCCTCGAAGTCGCCATCGAAGTCGGCTTTGGCGACCGGCAGCTTCGACGACTGAGCGAGGGTCAACGTGAGGCCGTCATCTCCGACAGCGAGCCACGATCCGTCCTGGGCGTGATTGATCACCTGCACGAGGTCCGATTCGTCGTTCAACGTTCGAGCGAGGTCACCGACGGTCAGGCTCGGGTACATCTCGATCGTGTCACCGTGAGTGATCTTCAGCGCGAAGCTCGGGCCGTCGGCGAGCGCCGTGGCCGCGGCCGCGAGCGCCGCCTTTCCGGCGGCGTCGGTGGCGACGCCCGTCTCGGGGTCGGGGTCGAACGCCGCGTCGATCGCTGACGACTCGGCGTCGGCCTGCGCGTCGTCGTCGCTGGCTGCCTCGCCCTTCGCTCGGTTGACCGCCTTCTCGGCCGCCTTGATCGCTGCGCTCATCGCTGCGTCCTCCGCCGGGCCGGACGCCACGGCGGCGGCTGCCGCTTCGGCGGCCGACCTCGCCTGCTCACCAGCAGCGTCGGCATCCTCGTCGAGATTGGTCGCCGCTGACCGAGCGACCTCGACGCGGCGTTCCACGCCGCGTTTCGACGCCGCGCCCACGGCATCCTTTGCCGCTTCGCCCGCGATGGGCGCCGCCCGGTCGCGGATGGTCTTCTTCCACTCGGGCATTCGTGCCTCGGCGATCGCCGACTCCGCTTCGACCGCCGCGACCTCGTCCGCGGTCGGCTGTGGATTCAGTTCAACCGTGACATCGCCGGACGCAGCGAGGCTGCGGAACTCGAGCGTGGGCGACTCGCCGTTGCTCGACGCCTTGAGCACTCCCTCAAGAGCGCCCGCACCCTCCACGGTGAGGGCCGCCTTCTTGAGCGACCGGTCCGGGATTCGCACGATGTAGCAGCGGCCGCCCCCGTTGTTGAAGAAGCCGAAGACCGCTTGCGGGAGCAACGCGTCATTCGTGAACCCGCCGTACAGCTTCTTGTACTCGGCCCAGCTCGTCACCATCCGTGGGCTCTCACCGTTCGGATCGGTGTCGGGCTTGTCGAGCGGCGCCCGCTCGGTGAATCCGACGAACGCGGCCACAGCGGTCGCCGCGGCCGCGAGCGGCATCGAGCCGCTCGGTACCTCTTCGACATAGACGCCTGGGGTCAGGTAGGTGGGCATCGGTACTCCTTGTTGGAACCGCGGACGGTGGGCTGGGTGGGTGAGGGGGACACGATCAGACGGTGGTGACCGCGTGAACGAGAAGGTCGATGGACAGCGGCGCTTCGTACGACTCGCCGAAGCGATATGCCGGGAAGACCCTGATGCGTGCCTCGGCGGACGAGCACTCGACATACGGAATGCCGGGAAAGTGGGCCTGGAGTTGCTTCACGCATGCCACCGAATCGCGGTCGTCCATGTCGACGACCATCGCGTCCGGCTCGAGCGTCTCGATGAGCTCGGGGGTGATCGCACCTCGCCGCATGATCACCTCGCAGCCACCCTCGCGGAGCACTTCGCAGATACCGAGGCCGACGATCGTGTCGAACTCGTTGATGAGAACTCGGGTCACGCAAGGCTCCTCCTGGGCGTCGGCGTGCTTCGACGGTAGGCATCGAGTTGGAGATCGGACAGAGGACCCGGTGCACCCTTTCGGGCAACGCGGGCCCGACGCGGCACGCGAGCACGACGCAGCATCGGCGGATGATCACGCCCACAGTCGCACCGCGATCGTCACGGCGAGCAGCGTCGCCGCCATCGATGGCCAATAGAGCAGCTGCGGAATGAGGTTGTCGCCGTATCGGAAGAACTTCAGGTCGCGCGTCTGGGGTGCACTGGCCGAAATCGCCACGATGGCCACGCCGAGCAACACGAGATAGAGCAGGAAGTAGAAGGTCTCGAGATAGACGACGCCGTCGAATCGGGCCCTCAGCCGCAAGTGGGCCAGGAGCGCGCCGAAGAAGATGGCGGAGAGTGTGGTGATCGCCTGGGTCGTGCTGAATCGGAACGTTCGTGACCGTTCGGCGTCACCGCTGATGGTCATCAACACGGCGAAGGCGAGGCCGGCTGCCACGAGGAACGGTACGAGGTTGGTCACCAACGCGGCGAGCGGTGTCCGCCGGAGTACCAGGTTGTACGACAAGTCGGGATACCGCTCCTGGTCGAAGCGATCGAGGCCGAAGTCGGTGTTGTACCGAACCGGACGCACGTCGAAGAAGCTGTCGCTGGGTGCCCGGAACTCGTCGAGGACGATGCGCTCGTCCACG
>JBGCFW010000255.1:0-10994 GCA_045107155.1 Ilumatobacter sp.
AGCGTCGAAGCCGACCGCGGCCCGGGCGTCGCGCGCGCCGGGAAGCGGTGCGTCGAACGGGAACGGGGATGGCGCCTCGAACGGGAACGGAAGCGGTGCGTCGAACGGGAATGGAAGCGGTGCGTCGAACGGGAACGGGGATGGTGCCTCGAACGGGAACGGAAGCGGTGCGTCGAACGGGAACGGGGATGGTGCCTCGAACGGCAACGGAAGCGGTGCGTCGAACGGGAACGGGGATGGTGCCTCGAACGGGAGCTCGAACGGGAACGGGGATGGTGCGTCGAACAAGAGCTCGAACGGGAACGGGGATGGTGCGTCGAACGGGAGCTCGAACGGCAACGGGAACGGAAACGGCGCGTCGAACGGGAACGGCGCGGGAAGCGGGAAGGCGAAGGGGAGCGGCTCGTCCGACGAGGACTGACCCTCGATGCGTTCGACCGGCGTCGGACCTTCGCCGGTCGGAGGCATCAAGTGGCCGACGGTGTCCAGTCGTGGGGGACGATCACCAGAGGGTTTGGTGTGCGGCCGGCGAGGCGTCGTGCCGGTGACGGGCTGAGGCGATCGGGCCAGCGTCCGGACGGTGACGCAGCGATCACGACGTGGGTCGCATCAGAAAGGTGCCGGCGAGCCACTCGGTGCGCATGTCCGGACTCGATTACGACGCGCACTCGTGTGCCGGGCTCGGTACTGCCGAAGACATCACGAACCGCAGCGTCTGCCTCCGAGCGAGCGAATCGCTCGACATCTGTGAGGCTCTCGGCGATGATCGCGCACTCCGGCGAGACCGGCGCGGTGTGCAGATGGGTGTAGGTCGACAGCACCGTGATCTGAACGTCGGGTTCGGTGTGGTGCAACGCCCACGAGAGTCCCGTTCTCAGTGAGGTCCCGCCGTCGTCGATCACGAGCAGATGTCGCTCGGCGGGCGCCTTGGTCTCGGCGCGGTCAGCCGACGCGTCGACACGGTGGGCGGTTGCGGTCATGCCGCTGACAACCACGTGTCGGTGAGGTCTGACAGCTCGTCGACGCATTCGCGCAGCGCGCCAGGGTCGGCGGGTGTGTCGAGGTCGAACTCGAGAAGGATTCGCTGCCGCTCGAGACGCGCTGACACGGCGGACAACCGCATCATGAGATCGACTCGGCCGTCCGCTGACCTTGTCGGCTCGACGCTCCACAGCGCCTGGGCGGTGCGTTCGAGATGGTCGATGCGTTCGAGGTGCTCGTCCCGGGGGAGGGTCTCATGGGCGGGGTGCTCGAGCGTGGTCATCGTGGCTCCATTCTGGGGGCGGATCTCAGAGGTTGAGCTTGCAATACCTATTTTGCAATGTATCTGTTGTGAATCACCCTGAACAGTGCGCGTTTTGCGTGACGAAACGCCGATCCACACACTTTTAGTGTTCAATTCCGCACGCCAGGTGAGAAAGCGCCAGATCAGAACAGCCGTCGCGCTGCAGCCCACCTGGCGAGCTCGTTCCGATTCGACAACTGCAGCTTGCGCAGGACGGCGCTCGCGTGGGTCTCGACGGTCTTCACCGAGATCGTCAGCCGGCGAGCGATCTCCTTGTAGGCGAAGCCGCGAGCGAGGAGCCGCATCACCTCACGCTCGCGAGGCGTGAGCTGATCGAGTTCGGGATCCACGTCCGGGATCGAGAGCTCGCTGGAGAACGCATCGAGGACGAACCCCGCGAGCTGTGGGGAGAACACGGCGTCGCCTCCACCCACTCGCTCGACAGCGTCGCCGAGGTCGATCGCGGTGCTCGCCTTGGTGAGGTAACCCCGAGCCCCCGCTCGGATCACACTGATCACGTCGGCAGCCTCGTCCGACACCGACAACGCGAGGAATCTGGTGGACACTCCACGATCGGCGCAACGCGCGATCACGTCGGACGCCGTCCCGTCCGGAAGGTGGACGTCGCACACGACGACGTCGGGCTGGGTGCGGACGATGATGTCGACAGCCTCGGTAACGTCGCCTGCCTCGCCAACCACGTGGAACCGGCCCTCGAGCGACGACTTCATGCCGGTACGGAGCAGTGCGTGGTCATCGACCACGACGATGCGCATCATGACGAACCCCCGAGTGGCAATGAGAGCTCGACCTCGGTGCCGGCACCGGGTCGCGCATGGATCGTCGCCGAACCGCCGGCGTCGGTCATCCGAGCGATGATCGAACCACGGATTCCCTGTCGATCGAGCGGGATGTCCTCCGCGTCGAAGCCGATGCCGTCGTCGCGTACGAACACCTCCACATGCCCGGACGTGCGCTCAGCGAAGACGCTGACCCGGTCAGCTCCCGAATGGCGCGCTGCGTTCCGCATCGCCTCGCGGGTCGCTGCGATGAGCGGTGCCACGGCCGAAGGGTCGACGTCATCGAAGTCGCCGACCGTGACCACCTCGATCACGGTGTCCGCATCGTCTTCGACGGCCGACGCGGCGTGTTCGAGAGCTGGGCCGAGGCGCAGACCGTCGGTCGACGTCGTCGACGTTCCGTACAACCAGTTTCGCAACTCTCGCTCCTGTCTGCGTGCGAGGCGGCGCGTCCTCGCGGGGTCGTCGCTCTGCTGCTGGATGAGTGTGAGCGTCTGCAACACCGAGTCGTGGAGATGCGCGTTCACTCGGGCTCGTTCCTCTGACCGGGTGCGCTCGAGACGCTCGCGATCGAGGTCGCGCCCCAATCGGACGATCGACGGCGCGGCGACGAGTGCGATGCCGCCGATCACCGCGCCGGCGAGCACGAGGGCGACGAGCGCATCTGCGAGCTCGACCCGGGTGAACACGAAGACCGCGAAACCGGCCACAGCCACGGTCAAACCCGCGAGGACTCGGACCACCGATGCAGCGCCGCCGTCGTCGGCGCTCGTCCATGCGATCAACATGCCGGACGCGAGCACGCCGACCGGCCACACGGCGAGGGCCAGCGTCGTGTTCGTCAACGGAACGACTGCCATGACCAGCCCGACGGTGATCATGATCACGCCGGCGACGCGATGCGCCGGTGTCGCCGCTTTGGGATGACGGGGCCACGCCTCCCCGGGGTGGCGCCGTTCGGTCACCGCCATGCTCGCCCACGCCGCCGCGTAGAGCACCAACCCCCAACCGCCTGCGGCGGCGAGGACCACGAACGAGATGCGGATCACTGCTGGTTGGACGCCGATCTCGGCGGCGATTCCGCCGGCGGTGCCGCTCACCCAGCGCTCGTCACGATCAGGTCGCGGCCATCGCCAACGCTGCATCGCCGCCGCCGGTGGTACAGCCGGCGGTCTCGCAGGAGCTGGGAACGTCACCCCGACATGATCACACTTGCCGGACGCGTTCGCATCAGGGTCGTACCCTGAGATGACCCCGAGACCCCACCTCGGGGTCAGGGTCCTCTCCGGACATCACCCGATGGTGAGTCCAGACATCGACGTCGACGATGGAAACCATGAACGAATCAGATGACAACAACGCACAACCCGCTGCGGACGACTTCGGTGCCGAGCAGCTCGGCGACGCTGCCGAGACTGGCGGGGTCGACTCCGGCGCGGCCGAGCCCTCGGTCGACGACATGAGCATCGACCCGGACGACACCGATATTCAGATCGGTGGCGACATCGCGCCGGACGACATCGGCGCCCAGACCGATGGTGACACCGATTCCCCCGACGGCATCGACGCCGGTGATGACTCATCGGTGTCGGCGACCGACGTGCCGACCGACGCTCCGCCCCCTCCGCCGCCTGGACCTCCGACCGGACCTCCGACCGGAGCGCCGTACACCCCTCCGCCGCCCGGTCCGAACAGCTCGGCCGACGCTCCCGGGCTGGTGCGTGACCCGCACGCGACCTTCGGTGGCGTGCTCTCCGGAGTCGCGCACCGCTACGGCTGGAGCGTCGCCGTGGTCCGACTCGGTTTCGTCGCACTCATGCTCGCGTCGTTCGGACTCGCCGTCCTGCTGTATCTCGCAGCATGGGTGATCGTCCCTCGTGCGACGCACTGGCCGCCCCAGGTCGTTCGCCAACGCGGCGAACGCTTCAGCAACCGTGAGCTCGGGCTCGGCGTCGCAGGTGCCGGTCTCGTCACCTTTCTCGTCGTCGGGACGGGTGGTGCTGCCGCGGTACTGGTGCCGCTGCTCTTGGTGGGTGGCGGAGTGTGGCTGCTGGCGCAGCCTCCGCGCGAGGTGGTCGGCGCCGAGGCCGGTGGCGCAGGTGGCGCGGTCCCGTCGTTCGCGACGCCGCCACCGCCGGTCGGTGAACCCGTGCCGCCGCGCCGGCGTCGGCGCTGGGTCGTGCGGATCCTGGTGGCCGGGGTCGTGCTGTTCTCACTCGGCATCGCGGCGATCGCCGCCGCATTCGCGACCGGCGGGTTCGACGGATTCGAACTGAAGATCGGCGACGACGCCTTGGTGGTCGCCAACTACGTCCCCGAGACGCTGGACGACCTGCCGGACAGCATCGACGCTCGCGTCGGTGGCGTCCGTATCGACCTGACCGATCTCGACCTGGCCGAGTTCGACGACCTCGACAGTCCGTTCGAGCTCGACATCGACCTCCGCGACGGCGGCGTCGACCTGACGCTCCCCGACGACCTGGCCGTGTCGATCGACGCATCCGTCCGTGACGGTGACATCGACGTCAGCGATGCCCGGCTGCCCGGTGCCGATATCAGCAGCAGCTCAGTGGACTTGAACGTCGCCGACCCCGACATGATCATCACGATCGACATCGGCGACGGAGGCATCAACATCGACACCGAGCGGTGAGCTGCTCCCCGCTCCCCGCCGGATCGGTGCGCTGAGACCAAGCGCTCGGGCCGACAGGTCGGGGCCGAAGCCCTGGCGGATGTCGAAGTCCTCGGTCTCGACCGACTTCGCGCCGAGCTCGCGTGCCGCCTCGGCGATGTCTGCCACCAACCGCGGCGGACCGCACAGCGCGACATGTCCCCCTCCCAGGTCACCGACCACGTCCGCGAATGCATCGGGCGTGAGTCGGTGGCCTGTTGACGATTCGAAGACTGTCAGATCGATCGCTCCTCGCAGCTCTGCCTCCCGGAGTTCGCGCAGGACGCCGTCACCATCGCGATCCCGGGTGGCATACAGCAGGCAGGGGGTCGCTCCGCCCGGTCGTGTGTCGTCGAGCGCTGCGAGGAAGGGCGTGATCCCGACGCCACCGGCGACCCACACGGTCCGCTGGCCGGGTGCTCCCCACGGTTCGAAGGCGCCGTACGGGCCTTCCAGCGCGACGTCGGCGCCGACCAGTTCGTTGCCGAGTTCGACGAGCCGTCCCGACCAATCGCCGAGATCGCGGATCACGAATCGCAGTCGTTCGCTCGATGCTCCCGACGCGATGGTGAACGGGTGCGGCTCGCGCAGACCCGGCACGTCGAGCTTGATGAAGGCGAACTGGCCCGCCCGATGCGTCAGCCGATGGCCGGTCGGCTCGAGCGACACATCGATCGCCGTGTCCGACGCCACAGCGCTCGCGATGCGGTACCTCGCGTTGGTCGGACCGGCATCACGCACGGCCACCCGTGCGATCCACGCTGCGAGGCCGGTCGCCATGAAGCCTCCGAAGAACCAACCCCAGAGGCTGCCGTTCGCGTAGGGCTTCTCGGCGGTGAAGAAGTGCCAGCAGGCAAAGGCGAACGGAACGCCGATCAGCTTGTGGGTCCAGCGCCACCAACGGTACGGCATCCACCGGAGCGCACTCAGTGCCACGAGGGTGTAGAGCGCCACTTCGCCGGTGCCGGCGAGTTCTTCTGCCGCCTCTGCGACCGCACGGCTCGCGCCGAGCACCCCGCCCTCGATCTCGGGCTCGATCTGCGTGTGCCAGAACATGAACGGGACCGACAGTGCTCCCGCCCATCGATGAGCCCGATACATCGAGTCGAGGCCGCCGAACCACCGCTCGAGCACGCTGAGGCGAAGGGCGAGAACGAGGCTCCAGGCCATCAGCAGAATCGAGACGGCGCCGACCCAGAGTCCGAGCGCAACGTTGCCTCCGTCGCCGGTCGCTTCGGCGAACGCCAGCCAGGCCGCCGCACACGACGCCGCGATCGCGGATGGGCCGACCCATCGGATCGATGGGCGTGGCAGCCTCAGCCACGACCGTCGCGGTGGGCGGAGTTGCCAGTCGGAGGGTCGACCGGCGATGCGGCGGACGATAGTCGTCATCGAAGGTTTCACGCCTGCCATCGTGCGCGCTGTGCGCTGAAGGCCCGCTGAAGCGCAACCCGCGCACGGGGGCGACGGTCCGGGTGCTCAGGAGTGCGGGAGCGTGAGGCGCACAAGGGCGCCGCCGCCCGGGCGCTCGTCGAAGCACACCGTGCCGCCGTGGTCCGAAGCGATCTGCGCGACGATCGCCAGACCGAGACCGGCACCACCCTCGTCGCGTGCCCGCGCCGAGTCCAGTCGCGTGAACCGCTCGAACACCCGCTCGCGATCGGGCACGGCGACTCCGGGGCCGTCGTCTGCGACCTCGACCTCGACGGCATCGTCGCCTGCCATCCGTACCGTGAACCACACCGTCGAGTCGGCGTGCCGCGCGGCATTGTCGGCGAGGTTCCGGATCAGGCGCCCGAGCGCGCGTTGGTCGCCGCGGACGCTGACTGGTTCGACCTTCGAGAGGTCGACGACCACTCGACCGGTCGCGGCCAGCAGCTCGGCCTCCGCGAAAACCGCCCCATCGAGATCGACCCGCTGCGTTCGGCGCTCACTGTCGGCGGAGGGGTCGTCGGCCATCGAGAGGAACAACAGGTTGTCGACGAGGTCGCCCAACCGTTCGGTTTCTCCTCGGATGCGATCGCGCACCTCTGGCCACGACGGATCGTCGAGGTCGTGCGTGTCGACCAACGAGCGGAGGTTCGCCACCGGCGACTTGAGCTCGTGCGACGCGTCCGCCGTGAACCGACGCAACGTCTCGTGGTGCCGTTCGAGCCGGGCGAGCATGTCGTTCATGGTCGATGCGAGGGCGTGTACCTCGTCGCCCGTCTCGGGAACGGGGACGCGCTCGGACCGTGTCGATCCCGAAATCGCAAGGCTGCGTCGGCGGATCGCCTCGACCGGCTCGAGCGCTCGACCGGCGGTTCTCCACGCGAGCACAGCGACGAGCAGCACCACGATCGGGATGCCGATCCCGAAGAGTCGCGCGACTTCGACGAGGACACCGTTGATCGCGTCGGCTTCGGCGCCGACGAGCACCACCGTCTGCGCATCGGCAGTCGTGGCCGAAGCGATGCGCAGCTCCATGCGCTCCCGCTCGTACCCGCCGACGTGCAGCTCCTCGACCAGGAGTTCGACCCACTCGACCGTGTCGAGCCGGTCGGGGACCGGCGATTCGAGCGGGATGACCTCCCTGCCCACGGCGAGCTGCGTGCCGTCCGGGCGGCCGATCCACACCAACGATTCGGCCTGCTGACTGTCGGTGAGGGCGTCCGGTGCGGTCCCGGCGTCGATCAGCGCAGCACGATCGAGCGCCTGCTGGCTCAGCGTCGCATCGAGGTTGTCGGTGAGGCTCGTGCGCAGGGCCAACAGCGCGACAGCGCACACGGCCAGGAGTGCGACCGCCACCACGGAGGCGGCCACGACCGTCGACCGACCGCGGACGGTGCGTCGGAATACCCGGACCGATTGCGCCGTTCGGCGGACTCGACCTCCGTCATTCATCGGCGGCCTCCAGGCGATAGCCGGCGCCGCGAACCGTCGTGATCGTCTGGCGCCGGAACGGTTCGTCGATCTTCTTGCGGATCGACCGGACGTACACCTCCACGATGTTCTGGTCGCCGTCGAACTCGAAGTCCCACACGTGCTCGATGATCTCCGGCTTGGACATCACCGTGCCGGCGGATCGCATGAGAGCTTCGAGGACCCGGAACTCCTTCGCCGTCATCTCGATCTCGACGTCACCTCGCCGGACGACGTGCGCTGCGGGATCGAGCCGAAGGTCTCCGACCGCCAACACGACCGGGCGGCCGCTGCCGCCCCGACGCAGGAGCGCACGGAGGCGGGCGAGCAGGACGACGAACGAGAACGGCTTCGTGAGGTAGTCGTCAGCGCCCGTGTCGAGTCCTTCGGCTTCGTCGAGGTGTCCGTCTTTGGCCGTCAGCATGATCACCGGGGTCCAGTCGTCACGCTCGCGCAGCGTCCGACAGACCACGAAGCCGTTGACCTTCGGGAGCATGAGGTCCAGGACGATCGCGTCGTAGGCCACCTCATCGGTCCACCACAGTGCTTCTTCCCCGTCGCGGGCCACGTCGACCGCGAAGCCCTCCGCCTCCAAGCCGGTCCGAAGTGAGTCGGCCATCGTCGTCTCGTCCTCGACGACCAGGATCCTCACCGCGCCACCATACGCGTCACGATCGGGGCCCCAGTCGAGCCCCAATCGCGGTGTCGGCGGCGACGCCGGCCAGTGCGAGCGCGTCGCCGACCGCGGCACGGATCGTCGCCGAGCTGTGGTGTCGAGATGACGTGGGGATCGGGGTCATGGTCGTTTCACCTGGTGGTCTTGGCGCACCGGGCTGGAGCGGTTGCCGTCACCTTGGTGAGCATTCGCTGAACGGTCGCTGAAGTGAGCGGAACGAGGTCGCAGTGAGACGCGCACGAAAGGTGCGAGAACTCGGCGCGGCCGGGTTGTGGTCTCAGCGCAGGCGATACACTCGAACGCCGTGCTTGCGCCCTGTCGGCGCGCACGAGCGTGTCGGATCGCCCGACACGTCAGCCCCTTGAGAAGTAGAGAGCAGTTCGGAGTACCGACCCATCATGGCCAAACGAGAGTATCCCCTCGAGCGCACCCGCAACATCGGGATCATGGCGCACATCGACGCTGGCAAGACCACCACGACCGAACGCATCCTCTACTACACCGGCAAGAGCTACAAGATCGGTGAAGTGCACGACGGCGCCGCGACCATGGACCACATGGAGCAGGAGCAGGAACGTGGCATCACGATCACGTCCGCCGCCACCACGTGCGTGTGGGACGACCACCGCATCAACATCATCGACACGCCGGGCCACGTGGACTTCACCATCGAGGTGGAGCGCTCGCTCCGCGTGCTCGACGGTGCCGTCACGGTGTTCGACTCCGTCGCCGGCGGCGAGCCCCAGACCGAGACCGTCTGGCGCCAGGCCAACAAGTACAACGTGCCGCGCATGTGCTTCGTCAACAAGATGGACCGCATCGGCGCCGACTTCTACCGCACGGTCGACATGGTCAAGGACCGCCTCCAGGCGAACGCACTCGTCGTGCAGCTGCCGATCGGTGCCGGTGGCCCCGAGGCCGTGAAGGCCTACGAGGGTCTCGTCGACCTGGTGAAGATGAAGGCGCTGGTCTGGCGCGACGTCGACGAGAAGGATCTCGGCGCGACCTACGAGACCGAGGACATTCCGGCCGACATGGTCGAGATGGCCGCCGAGTACCGCGAGGAGATGATGGAGACCATCGCCACGCAGGACGAAGACCTGATGATGGCGTATCTCGAAGGCGAGGAGATCTCCGAGGACGCGATCAAGTCAGCGATCCGCAAGGGCACGCTCGCGAACGAGTTCGTCCCGATCCTGTGCGGTTCGGCGTTCAAGAACAAGGGTGTCCAGCCCATGCTCGACGCCGTCATCGACTTCCTGCCGAGCCCGCTCGACATCGACGCGGCGCCGGGTATCGAGATGAAGGGTGGCGAAGAGATCGAGGTCACGCGTGGCCCGAAGGACGAGCACTTCGCAGCGCTCGCGTTCAAGATCGTTGCCGATCCGTTCGGCAAGCTCACCTACTTCCGGGTCTACTCGGGCGAGGTCGGCAAGGGCGACGAGGTCTACAACTCCACCAAGGAGAGCCGCGAGCGCCTCGGCCGCATCCTGTTGATGCATGCCAACGAGCGCGAAGACCTCGATGTTGCCATGGCCGGCGACATCGTGGCCGGTCTCGGCTTCAAGGAAGTCACCACCGGTGACACCCTCTGCACCCGTGACGCCCCGGTGATCCTCGAGCGGATGGAGTTCCCGGAGCCGGTCATCCACGTGGCCATCGAGCCCAAGACCAAGTCCGATCAGGAGAAGCTCGGCAAGGCGCTCAAGTCGCTCTCCGACGAGGACCCGACGTTCCGCATCCGGACCGATCACGAGACCGGCCAGACCGTCATCTCGGGCATGGGCGAGCTGCACCTCGAGGTCCTCGTCGACCGCATGCAGCGTGAGTTCAACGTCGAGGCGACCGTCGGCAAGCCGCAGGTGGCCTACCGCGAGACGATCACCAAGGAAGTCACGAACGTCGAATACCGCCACATCAAGCAGTCCGGTGGTTCGGGTCAGTTCGCCGTGGTGAAGATCAACATGATGCCGAACCCGGGCAACGGCTACGAGTTCGAAGACAAGATCACGGGCGGCAAGATCCCGCGTGAGTACATCAACCCGACGAACCAGGGCCTCGAGTCCGGGCTCGACAACGGCGTGCTCGCCGGCTACCCCACGGTCGACGTGAAGGTCCAGCTGGTCGATGGTCAGTACCACGACGTCGACTCCTCGGAGATGGCGTTCAAGCTCGCCGGTCAGCAGGCGTTCCGCAAGGCCGCCGAGATGGCGAAGCCCGTGCTCATGGAGCCGATCATGGCCGTCGAGGTCGTCACTCCCGAGGACTACATGGGCGATGTGATGGGCGACCTCAGTTCCCGTCGCGGCCGCATCGGTCAGATGGAAGCTCGTGGAAACACCCAGGTCGTGAGCGCCGAGGTGCCGCTGTCGGAGATGTTCGGCTACTCGACCGACCTCCGCTCGCGCACCCAGGGGCGTGCGACGTACACGATGCAGTTCGACAAGTACTCCGAAGTGCCGTCGAACGTCTCTGAGGACATCATCAAGCGGGTCCGCGGCGAGAGAGCCGCACACTATACGACAACAACTGATACACACACCAAGAAGAACGACAAAGAGAGAAGAAGACAATGAGCAAAGAGAAGTTCGAGCGGAATAAGCCGCACGTGAACATCGGGACCATGGGTCATATTGATCATGGGAAGACGACGTTGACGGC